>CAJWIB010000101.1 GCA_913041095.1 uncultured Rhodospirillaceae bacterium
TTCTGCCGAATTACTTCTAAACGCCATTGTCATAGGTTTATTGCTCGGGGGATTTTATGCCGCTTTGAGCATCGGGCTTTCTATATCGTTTGGGCTGCTTGATATTGTGAACATTGCTCATCCAGCTTTTATTATACTCGGGGCATTTGTCTGTTTTATCTTTAATTCTCATTATGGCCTCGATCCTATATTGATAGGGATAATCTTTGCGCCAGCATTTTACGTATTTGGCACATTAATTTACCGAATTTATTACGAAAGCTTTGAGAAAACCGGCGCTGAGGCTCTGCGCGGTTTGGCATTCTTCTTTGGCGTTATGTTCATAATAGAAGTCATTCTGATCATGAGTTTTGGCGTTGATTTCCAAATGGTCCAGGCTGATTACATTGACTTTAAGGCAACTTTTGGTGTGGTCGATATACCATTTCGGATGTTTGTTCCGTTTGTTATAGCGATGATAATGACGTTTGGGCTTCAATACTTCTCGTCCAGAACTTTCTTTGGACGGGCCATGCAGGCGGTTGCGCAGGATACCCTCGCCCTCAGATTAATGGCGATAGATCCAGCGAGAATTAAAAGGATTGCCTTCGGCCTTTCTTTAGCGACTTGCAGTATTGCCGGGGCATTATTAGTCATTGTGATACCGATTGAACCATCTGTTGGCCGCTTATACATTGGGCAGGTGTTTGCGATTGTTGTGCTCGGTGGACTAGGGTCACAAAGTGGCACTTTGATTGCCGCAATGTTGCTGGGTTTGGTAGAGAGTATGATTACAACATTTTTTGGCCCCTCCTGGTCACCGGCCGTTGCTTTTGGTGCTCTGATCTTGGTTCTAGCATTTAAGCCGACTGGAATATTGGGACGGGTAGGGGATACCAGAGGGTGAGTCGGAACCGTTTCTATATAATTATTGGGGCTTTGTTAGTTCTTAGTTATTTGGCAACGCACTTTGTTGATAACCAGTATTACTTCTTTGCCGGGTTTGCCATCCTTCAACTGATGGTTATGGCCCTGGCATGGAATATTCTCGGCGGGTATGTGGGGTATGTTAATTTTGGCAGTGCCGCATTCTTTGGTTTAGGGGCGTATTCGGCAATTGTTGCTCTTAACTTATTCGATGCATCCTTGTTTGCTCAGATAATAACGGGCGGTTGTTTTGCCGCATTGATTGGTTTCGGGACGGGTTATTTAACTTTAAGATTAAGAGGAGTGTATTTTGCTATCGCGACTCTTGCATTATTGGTGGTTTCAGAGACCCTCATCGTCAATTGGGAATTTGTTGGGGGCGCCGCGGGAACATACGTTCTTCCCAAGAAGAACCCAACTATCCTAGGAGTATTAGTGGTTGGAAAACAGAATGCCTTGTTTGACAATTACAAGGAACTTTTATTCTTCCTTATGTGTTTAATCGCCCTCGCAACAATTATAATTTGCAGTCTTGTTGAAAATTCAAAGCTGGGCCGGGGGTTGGCGGCTCTTAGGGACAGTGAAGAAGCTGCTGAAAGTATGGGGGTCCCGACGCTCCGGCTGAAGTTGTTTGCTACCACGTTAAGCGCGTCAATCATGGGTGTCACTGGTGGTATTTTCCCATATTATATGACATTTATTGATCCACTTTCCGCTTTCAACCTCGATATTTCGGTTAACGCATTGGCAATGCCCCTTATTGGAGGAACAGCCACCTGGCTGGGGCCGGTTTTGGGTGCCGTTGTTCTTGGGACGTTGCAACAAATTGCCACCGTAACTATTTCCTCGGAAGTTAATCTACTGATCGTCGGGTTGTTCCTTGTTGCATTTGTAATATTTGCACCCAGTGGTTTCCTTGGATTGATAGAAAAATACTGGAAGCGTGGAGATTAGAGGCCGTGCTGGAAATAAAAAACTTATCGAAAAACTTTGGCGGCTTCACGGCACTATCGGATATTCTCCTCAACGTTGAACCTGGCGAACGTTTAGGCCTAATCGGACCTAACGGTTCCGGTAAAACAACCTTGATAAACTGTATCTCCGGTTTAATCCAAGACTATCAGGGAGAAGTGTATTTTAATGGTGAAAATTTGAACTCTCTAGTAGCTCACAAAAGAGCTAGAAGGGGAATTTCCAGAAGTTTTCAGATTCCCAAACCTTTTACCAGCATGACGGTACGTCAAAATCTGTTAATACCTCTTGAGTACGCTGTGAGGGCAGATGATTTGCAGGGAATTTCAATAGAAGAGCAGGCTGATAAGATAATCGATGATTTGGATCTAAATGAAAAATCCAATCAGTTAACATCTGGATTGACCCAGATTGAGATGAGAAAGCTTGAGCTTGCACGCGCGATGGCGGTGAAACCTAAAGTTCTGATTTCAGATGAGGCTATGGCAGGGCTTTCAAGCTCGGAGGTGGATGATATCCTTAAAATATTAATCACCCTGAATGAAACAACAAGAATTACGATTATTATGATTGAGCACATTATGCGTGCTGTTATGAGTTTTTCGGAAAGAGTGATCTGTCTAGATGCTGGAAGAATTATTGCAAATGGCACACCTGATGAAGTTATTAAAACTCCAGCTGTGGAAAAGGCATATTTAGGTGAGTAAACTAATAATTGAAAATATTAGTGCCGGATATGGTTCGGTTCAAGTTCTACACAGCGTTAGCCTTGACGTGAACCCAGGTGAAACAGTTGTTCTGTTAGGGACCAACGGAAACGGGAAGAGCACACTGTTGAAATCAGTTATGGGCCTCGTAAGTCCTAGTGTCGGTGCCATTAGGTTTGAAGTTGATGGCCAGGAAACCAATCTGGTTGGCAAGAGCCCGGAAGAAGTTGTGGAAATGGGGATAGTGATGGTTCCTGAGGCACGAAGACTTTTTCCTCTATTGACGGTTGAAGAAAATCTTACCTTAGGTGCTTACCGCGATGCCGCCAGAAAAAAAATAAACGAAAATCTCGATTTTTGTTTTACAACATTCCCTCGTCTTAAAGAAAGACGGAAGCAGCAAGCCGGCAGTCTAAGCGGCGGTGAACAGCAAATGGTCGCGGTCGCCCGCGCCTTGATGTCGGAACCTAAAATTCTTCTGGTGGATGAACCGTCGGTAGGTCTGGCGCCGATCCTGGTCAGTCAGATGATCGCCAAGATCAAGGAGCTGAAGGAAATCAAAAACCTCACTGTCTTAATGGCCGAGCAGAACTTCAACCAAGCGATCAAGATCGCCGACCGCGGCTATATCATCGTTCACGGCCAGATTGAGTTCGAAGGTAAAGATGCCGCCGCCCTCGAAAACAACGATATGATTAAGCAATATTATTTAGGTGTTTAAATCTGATATTAGACAACGCTACCGACAGCCCTACAGCCCGTAATACCACGGTGCAAAAAACGTAAAAGTCAGCCACAGCACGATGATCAGCGGGATACCGCCACGGGCGAAATCGGCAAAGGTATAATGCCCGGGGCCCATCACCAGGAGACTGGTCTGATAGCCAATTGGCGTGGCGACTGCACAATTGGCTGCGAAGACCACGGCAACGGCAAATACTTCGACCGGCACACCCAATTCGTGGGCAATACCGACGGCAATCGGCGTAAACAATACCGCTGCCGCTTTGGCGCTGATGATATTGGAAAGCCCCGCGACTAACAGGAAAAAAGCCGAGAGCACAACAGCAGGTGCTGCACCTTGTAAGGCGTTGATCAGAATTTGTGCGAGATACTGCGCCCCACCGGTTGTTTGCATGGCGAGGCCCATGGCAAGTGCCGCCGGAATCATAGTGAATATCTTGGAATCCAGCGCGCGCACCGCCATGCGGATTGAGAGAACTCCCACCGCCACCATGGCGACAGCCCCCAGCATCGACGCTGCCACCACCGGCAACACACCGGTGGCGGCCAGCAAGATCACCAGTCCAAAAATACTCGTCGCGCTCTTGGCGTGATCAAGAGCCGGCAATTCTTCCGCCGACCATTCGAGCAACACAACGTCATCACTTTTCCGCAGCCCGCTAATATCTTCAGGCTGCCCCTGCACCAGCAGCACGTCACCTTCCTCTAGCCGGATATCCGTGATCCGCGTCCGCATCATGCGGGAGCGCCGCTGCATCCCAAGCACAACGCAATGGGTCTTATGACGAAAGCCAATCATATTAAGATTAAGACCAGCCATCCGGGACGCCGGCGCGACCATAACTTCGGCCAGCACCCGGTCGCCTGACTGCCATCGCCCTTCGGCATCTTCTTTACCATCTTGCAGATCGGGGATCAGCAGTCCCGGATCATGGGCGACGGCATCGGCCAAGGAATTTCGTGTCGCCGCGACGACTAATACATCGCCAGTCTGTAAGACAACGTCTTCAAAGGGCGGCAGAAAAGCCTCATCTTCCCGCTGAATAGAACGCAGCGTCATATCCGGATAAGGGCCAAATATCCCACCCTCTGAATGCAACCCGACAAGCTCTGAACTTTCCGCCAGTTTGATCTGGGCCAAAAAATGACGGCCATCGATTTCCATAAATTGAGTGGCGAGCGAAGCCCGGTCCGGCAGTAATCGCGGCACCACGAGCAAAACGAAAATAAGCCCGATAACGGCCAGCACTATGCCCGGTACTGTAAACTGAAAAAAGTCGAAAGGTTTCTCGCCCAATTCATCAAGCGTCCCGGAAACCAGCAGATTGGTGCCGGAACCGATGATTGTCGTCATGCCACCTAGGACCGCGGCAAAACTCAATGGCATCATGACTTTTGAGGGCGAAGTATCGAACTTCACAGCAACCGCTTCCATGACTGGAATAAAAATGACGACAACCGGAATATTGTTCAAGAAACCGCTGATCACCAGCACCACAACAAGCGTGATCAGGATGGTCAGCCAGCTCTGCCCAGCACCCGCCGCCAGGACAATGCGCGCGCCACGGTCCAGAACTCCTGCCCGCACCATTCCCTGACCAATCACCAATAGCGCCAACACAGTCATCAGGGCGGGATTAGCGAAGCCGGCGATCAAGCGGTCTGAAGATAGTAGATTATGGGCTTCTGCATCGAGGATAGGATAAAAGTGAAAAAACAGTATAAACGCGCTAAGTACCGCTAACGACGTAACCTCAACCGCAATGGTTTCAACAGCATAAAGTGCTAACGCACCTAAAATAAGCGCAAAAGTCACCCACATCTCGAAATTAGGTGTATCAAAAGCTGCCGTCGCGTGCATCACTATTCACTTAATATTAGTTGATTATCTCTAATGTTACGGGAGTTGGCCGGAAGGTCAACCAATGCTGAGACGCTATTTCGCTGATCACCGAAATAGCCCAAAATACCGGGTAGTCCTTAAGAACTTAAAGAGCGCTTTCGATGGCTTTACCGAGGTCCTGGGTATTTGCCGCACCTCCCATATCCGGCGTCATGCAGGAGCCATCCGCGAGCACGGTTTCAATAGCTGAGATAATGTTAGCGGCAGCTTCGGTTTCACCAAAATGATCGAGCATCATCGCCCCTGACCAAATCTGGCCAATTGGATTGGCAATACCCTGGCCGGCAATATCAGGCGCCGAGCCATGTACCGGTTCAAACATTGACGGAAAATCCCGCTCTGGATTGATATTGCCGGAAGGCGCAATGCCGATGGTGCCGGTCACCGCTGGGCCTAAATCAGATAATATATCGCCAAACAAGTTAGAGCCGACAACGACGTCAAACCAATCCGGGTTGCGGACAAAATGCGCGGTCAGAATATCGATGTGAAATTTATCGACTTCGATGTCTGGGTAGCTCTGCTGCATTGCCGCAACGCGCTCGTCCCAATAAGGCATGGTGTGGATGATACCATTGGATTTAGTTGCCGATGTCAGGTGTTTTTTAGGCCGCGTCGCGGCCAGATCAAAGGCATATTTTAGAATGCGGTCAACACCGCGCCGGGTGAAGACAGTTTGCTGGGTAACCATCTCATCATCGGTGCCGCCATAAAGCCGGCCGCCAATCTCGGAATATTCACCTTCGACGTTTTCGCGGACGACATAGAAATCAATGTCACCTGGCTTACGGTTGGCGAGCGGGCACGGCACACCGTCAAACAGACGCACCGGGCGGAGATTGACATATTGGTGGTATTCGCGCCGGTATGGGATCAGCAAGCCCCAGAGCGAGACATGATCCGGCACGCCCGGGAAACCGACGGCACCGAGATAAATCGCATCATGCTCCCGGGTTTGATCAATACCGTCATCCGGCATCATTTGGCCAGTTTCCTTATAGGTTTCGCAACTCCAATCAAACATATCCCAGGCAAATTTAATATCGTGCTTACGGCCTGCTGCATCCAGCATCCGGATACCTTCAGGGATGACTTCTTTGCCAATTCCGTCGCCCGGAATTGTGGCAATCTTATAGGAGCTCATGTGACGGGGTTTTCCCTAGTTGAGTTGTTTTTCCATATACAGTATTTGCGCCATCGGATTATCGTAGTATTGACCGATTTCAACAAACCCAAATTTGCGGTACATGTCGATAGCCGTTTGCAGGCGTCGCTCAGTATCTAGCCGCATTTTTTCGTAGCCGGCCTTTTGAGCGAAATAAATAATGTCCTCGGTCAGCTGGCGACCGGCGCCCTGCCCTCTAAATTCATCCCTCAAGTAAAGCCGCTTTAATTCACAAATGCCGTCATCCTCCAAGGGGCGCATGGCAACAATCCCAGCAAGTTTTTCTTCACCGCCACCATTGGCCCAGGCAAGCAGGATTTGTCCTTCAGGTTCAGCATATTTGCCAGGCAAACTTGCCAGCTCTTCATCGAAGCCCTGAAATCACAAATCGACCTGCAGCCATTCCTGATACTCAATGAACATCTGGCGAACAGTTTCGATATCTTCGGGCACGCGGGCCGGACGAATATCAATACTCACTTTTGACCTCCAACCATTACATCTTGGAATGTTTCGGCATCTACATTACCACCAGAATTGACCAGGCCAACTTTTTTTCCCTGGCGGATATCTTTCTGCTTCATCAGAGCCGCCAAGGGCGCTGCGGCGGCTCCTTCTGTCAGATTATGGGTATCTACGTAATAATAGCGCATTGCGGCCTTAATTTCATCCTCTGACACTTTCATAACATCGTCAGCACCATCCAAGATGATCGCCAGCGCGTTTTCATCGGGTATCCGGCAAGCAATTCCATCCGCCATGGTATCGGCTGTGTTAGTCGAAATCACTTTTTTTTGTGCAAAGGACAGTGCATAACAGGCGGCATTTTCAGCCACGACGCCAATAATCTTAGTCTTAAGGCCAAGCATGTCCCGGGCCGAAATCATACCACACATACCGGAACCCATCCCAATCGGTACATAGACTACATCTAAGTCACTGCAAGCAGTAAAAAATTCCAAGGCGTAGGTGCCAGCCCCCTGCAGCAACCAGGGATGAAACGGACCAATCATATGGAGATTCTTCTCTCCACTCAATACTTCAGCGTATTCACGAGCTTCCTGAAAATCCTCACCATACTTAATCAGTTCTGCACCGAGCGCCCGCATGGCATCGTTCTTTTCCGGGTTATTACCAAAGGGCACGAGAATAGTCGCAGTAATGCCATAGCGCGACGCAGCGAAGGCCAAGCTTTGACCATGATTGCCTCGGGTCGCCGAGATAATACCGTTGATGTCGGGCTGCTCGCGGCTTAAGCGATCCATATAATTCAGCCCGCCCCGGACCTTGAACGCACCAATTGGCGTGTGGTTTTCATGTTTGACCCAAACCTCACAGCCACAACGCACAGATAACAATGGCCACGAAATTTCCGGCGTTGGTTTTAAATGCCGGTAGACGATTTTCTGGGCAGCTTTAAGCTCATCGTGTGTTATTTTTTCCATGGTATTAGGTTCCCCAATCCGGAGATTAAGGTCAATAGACTATATTATCAGGGAACAATCTTGAAAAAACTAAAACTCACCCACCGTATGGGCATGATTAAGCGGACCGTGACCATTGCCAAATCCAGGCGCGGTCCGGATTGCCTCCTGGACATAGCTGCGGCCACGCGCCACAGCTTCCCGGAGACTTAAACCTTGAGCGATACCAATGGCAATGGCGGACGCCAACGTACAGCCGGTACCATGAGTATGGTCAGTATCAATGCGTGGGCTGCGGTAAATATCTGTAACGTTGCCGCGCTCCATCAGCAAATCCATCACCTCATCACCCTCGCGGTGACCACCCTTGAGCAGCACCGCCTGAGGTCCCATCGCCAACAAGGCCTGGGCAATATCCTCCGCATCTTCTTCACCAAATGATTTCATTCCCGACAGCGCCTCGGCCTCTGGAATATTTGGCGTCAAAATCGCGGCGCGTGGGATCATCAAGGATTTAAGCGTCACCATCGCTTCATCTGCGAGCAGTGAGGCACCGCCTTTGGCC
>CAJWIB010000102.1 GCA_913041095.1 uncultured Rhodospirillaceae bacterium
GCAACCATGGTCACCATCTTTTTTGTTTTTGCTGGGCAGGATTTCTAACCATGGAAATACCGGGCCTTTTAAATTACTGGATTGTGATCGTGCTGATAATGGTGGGCTTCTATGTCGTCATCTCGCAAGGCAATCTGGTCAAAAAAATGGTCGGTTTAAGCGTCTTTCAAGTCGCGGTTTTTGTGCTCTATATTTCAATGAGTAAAATCGACAGCGGCGCGGCACCCATTCTTGATGCCGCAATCAAAAATTATTCCAACCCTCTTCCCCATGTCTTGATCCTTACCGCCATTGTCGTCGGCGTGGCAACAACGGCGCTAGGACTCGCCCTAATCGTCCGCATACGCGACGCCTATGGCACGATTGAGGAAGACGAAATTCTCGAGCAAGAAAGGAATGACAGCTGATGTCAGCTCTCTTTTCCGCTCATCTGCCCGCTATCCAGGTGGTGGTGCCCCTTATATCTGCACCGCTTTGCGTGCTGTTCCGCCGCACTGGCGCAACTTGGTTGATCGCGCTGATTGTTTCTTGGACTTCCTTCGGTATTTCAATCCTACTGCTCGAACAAGTGATCGCCAATGGGCCAATTTCTTATCTGCTTGGCAGCTGGGCGGCACCCTGGGGCATCGAATATAAAGTCGATATGTTATCGGCCTTTGTCATGTTGATTATCACCAGCATTGGATCAATCAGTATGATTTTTGCTCCTAACAGTGTTAACAGCGAAATTCCGGATGACCGGATATATTTATTTTACACGATGTACCTGCTGACGTTCTCCGGCTTGCTTGGCATTACGATAACTGGCGATGCCTTTAATCTATTTGTATTCCTGGAAATTTCATCACTTTCATCTTATGTCTTGATCAGCCTTGGTGCTGAGCGAAACGCGCTCACCGCCGCATTTCGTTATCTGATCCTCGGCACCGTCGGCGCCACCTTCTACATCATTGGCGTTGGCCTGATGTATCAAATGACCGGCACTCTCAATATGGTCGATTTGGCCCAGCGACTACCTGCAGTAGCTGAAACCCGAACTATTTTGGTAGCGCTCGGATTTGTTACTGTTGGCATTGGTCTAAAACTTGGGTTGTTCCCCGTGCATGTCTGGCTGCCAAATGCTTATGCCTACGCCCCTTCGGTCGTGACAGCCTTCCTCGCTGCAACGGCAACCAAAGTCGCCGTCTATACACTGTTACGGATCTACTTCACAGTGTTCGGCACTAAAATTTTTACCGCCCTGCCAATTGGCGAATTTTTATTGCTGCTCAGCTTAATCGCCATTCTATCAATGTCAGCAGTAGCGATATTCCAAAAAAACGCCAAACGTCTGCTGGCCTATTCAAGCGTCGCCCAGGTTGGTTATATGGTTATCGGCATCAGCATGGTGACTGCGACAGGTCTGACGGCAACCATTCTGCATCTTTTCAACCATGCCATGATCAAAGGCGCATTGTTCTTGGTCCTGGCCGCTGTCTTCTTCCGCATTAAATCCGTCAAAATTGAACACATGGCCGGGCTCGGCAAGGTAATGCCATACAGTATGGCGGCTTTTGTACTGGCTGGCTTTAGTCTGGTCGGCGTACCGCTCACGGTCGGCTTTGTCAGCAAATGGTATTTGATTTTAGGAGCACTTGAAAAAGGCTGGTGGCCGGTCGCGGGTTTAATTTTGATAAGCTCCCTCCTGGCAGTGATTTATTTCTGGAAAATTGTCGAGGTGGTTTATTTCAAACCCCGGCCTCAAGATGCTCCTCTTATCCACGAAGCTCCGTTGGCTATGCTGATCCCAATGTGGGTGTTGGTCGGAGCTAACTTCTATTTCGGTCTGGATACGGACATTACGGTGGGCTCGGCTAAGGCCGCGGCTACTCTCCTGATTAGAGGCGCACCATGATCGCCGAGAATTATATCCTCTGGGCTATCGCCGTACCACTTGTCGGCTCTCTCGTAATCCTGCTGACCGGCAAAATGCCGAATTTGCGGGAATCGGTTACACTAGTAACAGCCGTCACCATGTTCCTCGTCGTAGGTTCCCTGACACATGTAGTGACCCGGGGTGGGCGGCCGAGCGTCTCCCTTTTAGAAGTCTTCCCGGGCATCGAGCTTAAATTTACGGTCGAGCCGCTCGGTATGCTGTTCGCGCTAATCGCCTCCGGCCTATGGATTGTGACTTCGCTTTATTCGATCGGCTATATGCGAGGCAACAACGAAGCCAATCAAACCCGCTTCTATTTCTTCTTTGCCATTGCTCTTGCATGCGCCGTCGGCATTGCCTTTTCCGGCAATCTGTTTACTTTGTTTTTATTCTATGAAGCGTTGACTCTGTCCACATTTCCTTTGGTCACCCACGCCGGAACGGAAACCGCCAAACGAGGTGGACGAACCTATCTCGGCATATTGCTGAGCACATCTATCGGCTTCCTATTGCTGGCAGTTATCTGGACCTGGAGTCTTACTGGTACCCTGGATTTCAAACCAGGCGGCATCCTTGCCGGTAAAGCTGAGGGCCCGATGGTCGGCATCTTGCTATTCCTGTTTATGTTTGGCACCGGCAAAGCCGCCCTCATGCCGTTCCATCGCTGGCTGCCAGCCGCCATGGTGGCGCCGACGCCAGTTAGCGCCCTGCTCCATGCCGTTGCTGTCGTAAAAGCGGGCGTATTCACGGTACTTAAAATTATTGTTTATATCTTCGGTATCGACTTTCTTGCAGCCTCTGGCTCAAATGTGTGGTTGATGTGGGTGGCCACGATCACGCTGCTGTTTGCTTCCATCATCGCCATGTACAAGGACAACCTCAAAGCCCGGCTCGCGTATTCGACCGTTAGCCAGCTATCCTATATTGTCTTAGGGGCTGCGCTCGCTACCGGTGCCAGTGTGATTGGCGGCGGCTTGCATATCGCCATGCACGCCTTTGGTAAGATCACCCTTTTCTTCTGTGCCGGCGCCATCTATACCGCTGCCCACAAAACCCTGGTTAGTGAACTTGATGGCATCGGTCGCAAGATGCCGTTAACCATGGGCGCTTTCCTGATCGGATCGTTGAGTATCATCGGCCTGCCACCAATGGCTGGCGCCTGGAGCAAGTTTCATTTGATGCTAGGCGCCGCTGAGGCAGGCCAGTTGATCTTCATCGGCGTCTGGGCTCTCAGTTCACTTTTAAGCGCCGCCTATCTGATACCGGTGATCGCCCGCGCCTTTTTTCAGCCCCTGCCGAAATTAGCTGGCGCTGCCGCGACCGATGAAGGCATTCAGGAAGCCCCGGTATTTTCACTGGTTGCGATGGCCATTACCGCGACCGGCACATTTGTACTGTTTTTCTTTGCCGGCGACATCGCCAATATGCTGGCGCCCATCGCCGCGGATGGAAAATAGAGAGGAAGATCGATGAGTAATATATCGACAGAAAATCAGAATACTTCCGAACATGGCGCCGCGCCGGAGGATGAGAAAACCTATTGGCTCGACGACATGCGCAACGTGCATAAAATTTTTTGGGCTTTGGTCGTGATATGCTGTCTGTTGATGGTGTCCGATCTGTTTATTCATAAACACACGGATTTTGGTTTTCAAGGCTTGTTCGGCTTTTATGGGCTTTTTGGATTTTGCCTATCTTTCCTACTGGTGCTGACATCCAAACAATTGCGTAAAATCGTCATGCGGGATGAGGACTATTATGATAAATAGCCTGCCGCCCGGACTAATCCTGCTGATAGGTGCTTTTCTTGTGCCTTTCCTGCCCGGCCGTGTGCGCAGCCTGTTTATGCTGGCATTGCCGTTGTTAGGAATTTGGCAGCTGACCCAACTGGGACATGGTGATTACGGCGCCATGTCGCTGTTTGGTTTTCAATTGGTACACTTTAATGTCGACAAGCTGTCGCTGGTTTTCGGCTATATTTTTTACATCGCCGCCTTCATCGGAATTGTCTACGCTCTGCATAAAGATGACCGCCTCGAGGAAACAGCCGCTCTGGCCTATGTCGGAGCAGCCATTGGCGCAACTTTCGCCGGTGACTTTATTACTTTGTTTGTTTATTGGGAGCTTACGGCAATTACGTCGGTTTTTATCGTCTGGGCCGGCCGCAGCCCCCGCGCCTACAAAGCTGGTCAGCGTTATCTGATTATTCAGGTAACATCCGGCGTATTGCTGGCAGCCGGCGCCATCGTCCGTGCCAACGAAACTGGCTCAATTACCTTTGAAAACATTGGCCTGGATAGTCCCGGCGGCCTATTGATATTATTGGCTTTCGGTATCAAGGCGGCCTTTCCTCTGCTTCATAACTGGCTGCAAGACTCATATCCCGAAGCCTCCGAAACCGGCACGGTGTTCCTCTCCGCCTTTACAACCAAGCTGGCTGTTTATGCCCTGGCCCGCGGCTTTGCCGGTACTGAGGAGTTGATTTGGATCGGCGTCACCATGACTGCCTTCCCAATTTTCTACGCGGTGATTGAAAATGACCTTCGCCGAGTACTCGTCTACAGCCTTAATAATCAGGTCGGTTTCATGGTCGCCGGTGTCGGCATCGGCACCGAACTTGCCTTAAATGGCGCAGCGGCCCATGCCTTTGCCCATATCCTTTATAAAGCCCTGCTGCTTATGTCGGTGGGGGCCGTATTACTAAGAACCGGCACGGCGAAAGGTTCGGAGCTCGGCGGCCTCTATAAAACTATGCCCTGGACACTGGGATTCTGTGTCGTCGGCTCAGCCTCGATTTCCGCTTTCCCTCTGTTTAGCGGCTTTGTCACCAAAACTATGATACTGGCAGCAGCAGCGGAACAGGGGCTGGTGATCCCTTACCTAATTTTACTTTTTGCCTCGGCCGGCGTGTTTCACCATTCCGGCATCAAGATACCATTCTTCACCTTCTTTGCACATGATTCAGGTAAGCGCCCGGCGGAAGCACCGCTAAATATGCTGATCGCCATGGGCCTTGCGGCTGCGCTATGCATCGGCATCGGTGTTTATCCGGCGCCTCTCTATGCATTGCTACCGTTCCCCGTGGAATATGACCCTTATACGCTTTCCCATGTGGTAACGGATTTGCAGCTACTGCTGTTCTCGGCGTTGGCCTTTGCCGTACTGCAGCGAACCGGACTATATCCGCCTGAACTACGTTCGACGGTTTTGGATTTTGACTGGTTTTACCGCCGGGCAGCGGTCTCGGTCTGCCGCACTATCACGCAATGGCTCAGCGAGGGGCTGGCCGGTATCTACAGTGATTTTTCCAGTGTCATTAAAAACATTATTACGACCGCCTTCCGGTTGCATGGGCCGGATGGCATAATGGCACGCACCAATGCCGTCGGCGGTTCAGTAGCCATTATTATCGTTTTGCTGACGCTCTTTATGTTGGTTTTTTATATGCAGGTTTAAACTTTACTTTTTACCGCCGAGCACGCGGGGGTTCCAGGCTTTAACGGCCACGAACTGGCCATTGTGAGAGCACACGACTTTGGGCTTAACAACCTGTTTTACTTCAGACGTATCATGCACCTTAGTGAAATCATCGCGCATTTCATCAAGATAGATTTCAGCATGGAGGTCTCGTTTGAGCGCTACCCGGTAGGCTGGCGTGCGGCCGACAAATCTTTGATAAATGTTCAGCTGAGTGGTGGCCAAAGCACTGCCATACACTGTCGACAAAAGTTTGCACTCCTTCACTTAAATTGTAATCACCTTCGAAGTTCGGACGACCTCTTACCCAGGCGCGATGAACCGCTGGTTCGATAGGGCTGATTTCTTAGGCGACAAAATTGCCAGCACCATTTTTTTCCGTTTCAGGTGACCGCATAATAAGACTGGGATAAATACAGCAAATATTACAGCTTTACCGCCTGCATATACCCATTGTCATTAAGCGCTCGGTCTGAAATCCAAAATGCAAGATCAAAGACTGAATCGACGGCTGCCGGCATTTATAACTCCGTCCCAATTAATTATGGCTATTCGTCTTATATTTTAGGTCGGCTGTTAAAAAAGGTTCAAGAAAATAATATTTGATGATTAAATTTCATGCAGGCATTGAGGGTGGCGGATTCAAGTGATATTCCTATAACAAGACTTTAATACAGTGGGGATAAAACATGCCATCAATTAAGATGACGGTAAATGGGAAGGAAGTTTCAGGCGAGGTTGAAGGACGTACATTGCTCGTTCAGTTCATCCGGGATCATCTGGGATTGACCGGTACTCATGTCGGCTGTGATACATCACAATGCGGCGCTTGTACGGTTCATATGAACGGGCGCGTTGTTAAATCCTGCTCAATTTTGGCAGCCCACGCCGATGGTGCTGAAATACTGACCATAGAAGGTTTAGCCGATGGTGATACGCTTCATCCGATGCAGGAAGCCTTCCGCCAGCATCACGCCCTGCAATGTGGTTTCTGCACACCCGGTATGGTGATGAGTGCGATTGGTATTGTTAACGATAATCCTGAGCCCAGCGAGAAAGAAATCCGCGAGGCTCTCGAAGGTAATATCTGCCGTTGCACCGGTTATCATAATATTGTTGAAGCAATTGACGCTGCCGCCAAAGAGATGAAAGCTTAGGGAAAAGGACGTAAAATGTATGATTTTGAATACCAGCGTGCGACCTCTACCGATGATGCCACATCCAAATACAGCGCCGCCGAAGATGCCCGCTTTCTAGCCGGTGGGATGACACTCATACCGGTGCTCAAGCAACGCCTCGATCAACCTTCTGATGTGATTGATCTTGGCTATCTAGATGACATGCGCGGAATATCAGAGGAAGGTAGTGCTATTATGGTTAAAGCAATGACCACTCATCACGATGTAAATTCGTCTGATTTGATAAATAGCAAAATTCCAGCCCTTGCAGCCCTCGCCGGCACGATCGGTGATCAAATGGTACGTAACCGTGGCACCATTGGCGGGAACTTGGCCAATAATGATCCCGCGGCGAGCTATCCTTGCGCCGTACTGGCGCTGAATGCGACGATCAAGACAGACAAACGCGAAATTGCTACCAATGATTTTTTCACCGGCATGTTTGATACGGCTTTGGATGAAGGGGAATTGATCTTGTCGGTTTCATTTCCAGTCCCGGAAGAAGCCGGCTACAAACATTTTCCGAACCCAGCGTCGCGTTTTCCGATTGTCGGCTCCTTTGTTGCCAAAGGTTCTGACGGTGTTCGCGTAGCAATTACTGGTGCCGGCCCGTGCGCGTTTCGGCAAACAGAATTCGAAGCAGCGCTATCGGGTGAGTTTAATCCAGATGCGATCAAAGACATTAAAGTCTCAGACGATGGCCTGAACAGCGATATTCATGCCTCGGCTGAATATCGTGCGCATCTGATTAATGTAATGACGCGCCGGGCGATTGGCGGATAATAACTTCTTAAACTTTGAGGTGCGCAATGGCTGATGCCAATGATATATTGGAACAAGCTGTAAATTGGTTGTCGGTGGGCAAGAAGGTCGCGCTCGCTACCGTGATTGGCACTTGGGGCTCGTCGCCCCGCCCGGTTGGCAGTCAGCTTGCTGTCGATGATGCTGGTGAATTTGTCGGCTCTGTCTCGGGTGGCTGTATCGAGGGAGCAGTAATTGGCGAAGCCCTCGCTTCTATTGAAGATGGTGAAAATCGAATTCTCGATTTCGGTGTTACTGATGAGCAAGCATGGGAAGTCGGCTTGGCGTGCGGCGGCGATATCAAAGTTCTGGTTGAGCGCGCCGATGATAAAGCTGACTTAGACCTCCTGGCCAATCAACGTCCAATCGCAACTGTGACAGATCTGGTAACCGGCAAACGCAGTACCGTCACACCAACCGAAGATAGTGGCGAGTTGTCCTTAAGTGCCGAATTGCTGGATGGAGCTCGCCAAGCATTGCGCGATGACCGCTCTAAAACATTGGAAGATGGCGATAACAAATTGTTTGTTCAGGTCTTTAATCCACCCTTGCGCTGCGCCATCATTGGGGCGGTTCATATATCTCAAGCGCTTGTGCCGATATCCCAAATTTCCGGTTTTGAAGTTACTGTAATTGATCCCCGCGGTTCGTTTGCAACCGAGGCGCGCTTCCCGGATGTCACCATAAGTGATGAATGGCCGGATGACGCGATGAAGGAGTTTAAACCAGATACCCGCACGGCTGTTGTCACACTGACCCATGACCCTAAATTGGATGATCCGGCACTTGAGATCGCGCTTAAATCAGACGCTTTTTACATCGGTTGCTTGGGCAGTCACCGCACTCATGCCTCTCGGTTGGAGCGGCTTACAGAGGCTGGTTTTAACGATGCGGATTTTGCCCGCTTACATGCCCCTGTCGGGCTTGACCTTGGCGCCACATCACCGGCTGAAATTGCCGTCTCGATTTTAGC
>CAJWIB010000103.1 GCA_913041095.1 uncultured Rhodospirillaceae bacterium
ATCTCCTGGTTAGGCGCAATGATCACCGAACCGGATTTGAGGAAAAACAAAGGCTGAATATTTTCTTTTTCAATCTTGTTGCCCATTTCTCCGGCATAGCAGTAGTTATTGTCGCCAGCGCAATAGTCAGCCCCAAGATTGTTTAAGGGTGCGCATAGTTTATACCGTCCAGCAGCTTCGCCCGGGTCGATGGGCTGTTGGCGATTTTGGTGAGAATCAGCTCAAGATCACTCCAGCGTCGGATCGCCGCATCCAGCGACGAGTCGTCAATGCCGAACTCAGGACCGTGAAACGCAATTTTGGATGCCAGATTAAAGATAAAACCATCGTCTTCGATACCGGCCTTGATCGTGCCGTCATCGTCAAAGGAAAGTAATTTGTAAGCAGGCATTTAGGTGTGCTCCCTGAGTGTGTTGTTTATTATCGGGGCTGACCATAAAAAATGAACTCAGATAAAAAAAGGCCGCCCAAACAATGAGCGGCTTTTTTCTTCCCAGGGTCTCGCAAACTTATAAATAAATTAGCGAGAATAAAATTCTATCACGAGGTTCGGTTCCATTTGCACCGGATAAGGCACATCGACCAGACCAGGCTGGCGGATATAGGTGCCGCGACATTTTGCCGGATCAACTTCCATGTAATCCGGAATATCCCGTTCCTGTGAGGAAATAGCTTCCAGCACCAGGGGCAGATCGCGTGATTTTTCTTTCACTTCGATAATATCGCCATCTTTAACTTTGTAAGATGAGATGTTGACGCGGATGCCGTTAACCCGAATGTGGCCGTGATTGACAAATTGGCGGGCCGAAAATACGGTCGGCACAAATTTCATCCGGTAGATCACCGCATCGAGGCGGCGCTCAAGAATACCAATGAGATTTTCCGAGGTATCGCCTTTACGGCGCACCGCTTCTTTATAATAACTGCGGAACTGTTTCTCGGAGATATTGCCGTAATAGCCTTTGAGTTTCTGCTTGGCTTGCAATTGCAGACCAAAGTCAGATGGTTTTTTGCGGCGCTGGCCATGCAGGCCCGGGCCGTATTCACGGGCGTTGAATGGAGATTTAGGCCGGCCCCACAGATTACAGCGGAGGCGACGATCGATTTTATATTTCGATCGGATACGTTTTGTCATCGTCACTTTCTTTCTTTGTTAGAGACGAGGCATATAGGCCCCGTCGATTATTCTTGTCCCGGTAGGCCCTAAAACAGGAAGGGCGGAATATCTATATTTCAGCTATATTCACGTTCCCGGGAATGCAGCGGCGCACTATAGGTAATTCATCCCTAGTGTCAACAGATACAGGCAGAATATTAAAGTCTTATGAAGTTTCGAGTTCGCTGTCCCAATAGAGAAAATCGCGCCAGCTTTCATGCAGGTAATTAGGCGGAAAAGTGCGCCCGACTTTCTGGAGATAATGATTGTTAGGTTGCTCAGGCTTTTTCAATAGATGCATGTGCGCTTCTTTGATCGATTTATTACCTTTTTTGAGATTACAGATACCGCAGGCGGTAACCACATTGGTCCATTCGGTGCGGCCACCGCGAGAACGCGGCACGACATGATCAAAGGTCAAATCCTGGGTAGGAAACAGATCAGTGCAATACTGGCAGGAAAAACGGTCTCTCAGAAAGACGTTAAACCGGGTGAAGGCGGGTTTGCGGGAAACCTGAACATATTGTTTAAGCGAAATAACGCTCGGCAGTTTCATTTCCCACGACGGCGAGTGAATGGCGTTGTCATATTCGGAAACAACATTGACGCGATCAAGGAAGACGGCTTTGACAGTATCTTGCCAGCCCCACAAAGACAGTGGAAAATAATTGAGCGGCCGAAAATCGGCGTTCAACACCAGTGCTGGACAGCTATCGAGTGCGCTGGACACTTTTCCCGTCTCCCATATGCTCTGCAACCGATTGGAGCATAATGGCTTTTGTCGATAGTTCAACACCTTATGGCCAATTGTAATAAAGGCACCTGGTACCTTTATTACAAAGCTAAGCAAATATTTTTTTGAGAAAGTCGCAGGCAATTTGGATGCCCTCGGCGTCGATGGAGTGACCGAGGCCAGGCCGGATGTGGCCTTCAACCGTTACACCAGCAGCTTGCAGCTTTTCAATTGCCTCCGGCTGCTGGTCGACGGGCACGAGCTCATCCTGATCACCATTGATCAGGACCATCGGCGGGCGTGACGTGATTTCATCGGCGAGCTCGTCCTTGCCAATAAGGCGGCCAGAAAAGCCTACAATACCCGCAACCGGTTTCTCCCGTCTGGTGCCGACAAAAATCGACATCATGGTACCTTGAGAAAAGCCAATCAGTGCCAGTTTGTCTTCGCTCAGATTGTATTTTGCCAGTTGATCATCGATAAATTTATTAAGAATGGGTTCGGCCGAGCGGGCGCCGTAGAGCATGTTTTCTTCTTCTCGCAAGAGCAGGCTGAACCATTGGTAGCCGGATTGCATACCGGGCGGCACCATATCGCAGATTTCGGGTGCATTCGGCGAGACAAAGTGAGCATGCGGCAGAACTTGGGCAAAATAGGGGGCGAGGCCAATCAGATCAAAGCCATCAGCGCCCAAACCATGACACAGAATAATCAATTGTTGAGCATCGCTGGAGGTATCGGTCGGGCCAAATTCCGGGCCGACAAGAGATGGAATATCAGATGCTTCTGGCATTTATATTACTTTCAGATAACAATTTTTTGTTGAAAGGACCTTAGCGGTATTGCGCCCAAGCCCCAAGCAAAACATAAATAGAGCCATGAGCAAAAAATCAGTAATTGTCACGCGATTTGCCCCGAGCCCGACCGGACACCTCCATTTGGGTCACGCCTATTCAGCGCTGTTTGCTCAGCGTTCGGCGCAAGAAAGTGGCGGGCGGTTGTTACTGCGCATCGAAGACATCGACCAAACCCGCTGCCTTCCAGCATATGAAGCGGCGGTGCTCAACGATCTCGCCTGGCTGGGATTGACCTGGGAGAAGCCGGTGCGCCGCCAATCGGATCACATGGCCGACTATCAAGCAGCGCTCATCAAGCTCGACGAGATGGGCTTGATCTATCCCTGTTTTTGTTCCCGCAAAGAAATTCACGCCGAGATCATGCGCATAAATGAGGCCCCGCACGATGCAACAGCTGATAAGCGTGGGCCCGTCTATCCAGGCACCTGCCGGAGGCTCTATCAAGATGACCGCAATATGCGGATTGCTGCCGGTGATCCTTACGCGCTGCGCCTCAACATGCAAAAAGCAATTTATCTGGCGGAACAAAAGCGCAAACATTTAACCTGGGTTGATCTAGATCGAGGTGGGCAACGCGCGACACCGGAAGTTTTCGGCGATGTGGTGCTCGCCCGCAAAGACGAGCCGACCAGCTATCATCTCTCCGTCACCGTCGATGATGCGGTGCAGGGGATCAATTTAATCACCCGTGGGGAAGATCTTCGCGACGTCACTCATGTGCATTGTTTGCTGCAGGCCTTGCTGGATTTCGACACACCCGATTATCGTTTTCACCGTCTTTTGACCGACAGTGAAGGTAAACGCTTCGCCAAACGTGATAAGTCTTTGACGCTGCAAACATTACGGGGCGAAGGCAAAACTTTAGCAGATGTTAAAGCATTGGTGAAGTGGGCATGAAAGCGCTGTTGATCGTCGCATTTATAATGCTCACCGCATCCGTATTACAGCTCGCTCAATTTGTTCAATGCGGTGTGAACAGCATCCAGTGCTTTATCCACATGTTTTTTCTCGAAAACGAGCGGTGGTGAAAAAATCATTTTGTTGGCCTGAATGCGAACCCACACGCCCTCTTTCCGGCAAATTTCCTGAATTGCTATAAAGTACGGATCAAACGCCGGAATGGGTTCCTTGGTTTCGCGGTCGCTGACAAATTCGACCGCCAGCATCAGACCGACGCCTCGAACGTCGCCGACGCGGGGATATTGCGTGAGTTCATTAAGACGTTCAAGAAAGTAACCGCCGACAGTACCGGCATTGGCCGGCAAGTCTTCTTCGATCACGATTTCCAAATTGGCGAGTGCGGCAGCACAAGCGAGCGGATGTCCGCTATAGGTATAGCCGTGCATAATCGGTGCCATGGGGTCATCTTTTTCCCAGGCTTCGGCGATGCGCTGATTGACGACCGTAGCGCCTAGCGGAACGTAACCAGAATTAATGCCCTTGGCGAGACACATGACATCTGGTTTAACACTCCAATGGCGACTGCCGAACATTGACCCCGTCCGACCGAATCCCGTTACGACTTCATCGGCGATCAACAAAATTTCGTACTGATCACACACTTCTCGAACGCGCGGCCAAAAATTGGCTGGGGGCACAATCATACCGCCTGCACCTTGCACCGGTTCCGCGATAAAAGCAGCCACCGTATCTGGACCCTGATGCTCTATTTCCCGAGCCAGCTTGGTTGCACAAATTTCGCCCAATTCCTCGGGGTCTTCTGTCCAACCATTGCGATAGAGGTAAGGACTATCAATTTGAAAACATCCGGGTAGTACCGGTTCGTAGGCGCGTCGCCACGGAATACCGCCGCCAACCGATAGTCCACCATAGTGAACGCCGTGATAAGCATTCTTGAGGGAGAAGAATTTGGTTTTCTCCGACTTGCCAACAAGTTTCCAGTATTGTCGTGATAATTTCAGCGCCCCTTCAACGGCATCGGAACCACCCGACGAAAACAGAACCCGCGCCATACCTTCCGGCTCCATCATTTCCATCAACAGAGCGGATAGCGCAATTGATGGCGGGTTCGAAGCGTTTCCGAAGGTGTTGTAATAGGCCAGCTTATCAAGCTGATCGACTATCGCCGCTTTGATCTCAGGACGATTGTGCCCGACATTTACGTTCCACAGGCTGGCCGTGCAATCGAGATACACTTTACCTTCAATATCAGAGATATAAACGCCGTCACTTCCGCTGATGACTACCGGTAGATTTTCAGCTGACATTTTTGGGTCGATCATCGGATGCCAAACATGCCGAGCATTATTCTCGATGATGAAATTTGCATCGCCTGAGCGAATTTGACTACTCAATTCACTTGCCCTTGTGAAAATTAATAAGTTTCTTTATTAGAAATGAATTTTATTTTATAAGAACTATAAAATTCAATTTGATCCTGCGTCAAGAGAAATCGGGTAGACTTGTAAACTGCAAATTGTGGTGTCGGGGAAATACGATTGAGTCGTATCTTTGGGACCATACAGGTATAGAGGCGACAATCGATGACCACTGATTTTCCAAATATCGTACTGATTATGACCGACAATCAGCCGGCTGACGCGGTGGGCTGCTATGGCAATAATGAAATTTACACACCGAATTTAGACGCCCTGGCGGCGGATGGGGTGCGTTTTAACAACGCCTATTGCCCGAATGCTATGTGCTCACCCTCACGGGCTTCGGTATGGTCAGGCCGCATGCCCTGTCAACACGGAGTGCACACTTGGTTGAACGATAAATTAATGGATCAGTGGCCGGAGGACTGGAATGCCATTGCTGAATTCGACACGTTGCCCGAAATCCTGAACCGCAATGGATACGCCACGGCTATGATCGGCAAATACCATTTAGGTAAATTGGACAAGCCTCAGAACGGTATTGACCACTGGATTACCATGTCCCGCGGCCACACGCTGGATTTTTACGGCAATGAAATGACCGTGAATGGAGATACCTTCATTCATGATGGGCATTCAGTCGATTTTTTCAGCGAGAAAGCCGTTGACTACATTGACGGAAGGACTAATTCACCTGATCAGCCGTTCTTATTAATGCTTCCTTATAACGGACCCTATGGCCATTGGCCGGCGATCTTGGGTCCGGCTAAAAACCAATTTTGGGATCGCTACGCAGACATGCCGATGACATCTATCCCCAGGGAAGGGTTGAATGAAAGGGCGATAGACGCTTTTCAACTTGCTATGGAGTGGTTGCATCAAGGTAAAGAGGGCCCCAATTTCTATTCTCTTTTACAGTTACCCAATAATTTGACCTCTCTTCGCAATTATTATTCACAAGTCAGCGTTATCGATCACGGGGTCGGTCAAGTCATGAATGCACTAAAGGAAAACGGGTTCGACGACAATACTATCGTTATTTACACTGCTGATCATGGTTTCTCTTTGGGCCATCACGGCTTTTGGGGGCACGGGCAAGCAACCTGGCCTTCGAATGCCTACCGTATTGCCTATAACATTCCGTTGCTCATGTGGGGAGCCGGCATATCTGGCAAGCAATCCAGCAGCTCGTTTGTCAGTAGTACCGATATTTATGCAACACTCCTGGACCGCCTCGGGCTTTGGGAGGATTTGGAGAAACAAAACATTCCGTCGCGGAATTTTACGGGCCTGCTGATCGGCGATGACGATAACTGGACGGATGAAGTTTTCATCGAACAGGAAGAGACACGTGCCATCCGCACTCCAGCCTGGTCCTATTTTAAGCGATTTGGCGGTAGTGAAACCTATCCTTTGAAAAACGAACTTTACGATCTGATCAATGACCCTGATGAACGAGCCGACCTATCGGGACAAAAGGAACATCAGGATAAAGAACGGGAATTATCGGATAAGATTGATATATTTTTTAATACCTACGCAAATCCCAAATTCGATCTCTGGAACGGCGGGTCGGTAAAGTCCAATACCTCTCGGCCGTGGCTTTGGAAGGATGCCTGGGGCGAGAACTGGCAGCCAGTGACTTAAATGGAAAATACCGATTAATCCAAATTACTATATTCCAACCCGATCACTATTGCTTCACCCCAGCGAATAAAACATTATTTCTAATAACAAAAAAATAGTGGCGGTGAACGCCCATTGTTGATGATAGGATGAAAGATTGAAAACAATCAGGAAGGCCTTGGAAATACTGGAACAGTTCTCTGAAACTCGTCCGGTGCTGGGGATAACGGAATTGAGCGACGCCACCGGCATCAACAAATCCATTGTCCACAAAATTTTACAGACATTGATGGAAGGTGCCTTAATTGCCCGCGATTCGGAAACCCGTCGTTATCGGCTAGGATCAGGTATAGTTAATCTTGCTGGCCGGCATTTGGCATATCTTCGACCGCTAGATATTGCCCGCCCCCATTTGCTCCGGCTGTGGGAAGAAACGGCTGAGACCATCCATTTCGTAGTCCAAGAAAGCCAGTCGATTATGATTACTCAGGTCTATGAAAGTCCTCAGTCTCTAAGGGTTTCCTCGCATCTTGGTGAAGTCGGCTCGCTGCATGGATCGGCGGCAGGAAAGGTTTTTTTGGCTTTTGGGAGTCCGAGCCAATTGGAGCGTTTTCTAAAAGGCAGTCTGGAAATCTTAACACCGAAAACGATTACAGACCCGGACAAATTGCAATCCGAGTTGGAAAAGGTGCGGCGCCTCGGCTATAGCACCAGCCGGGAAGAGCAGGAGATTGATTTCTGCGCCATTGCCGCACCGATTTTCGATACAACCGGGAAAATGCCGGGCGCTGTGGCAATTGCAGTGCCACCAAGCCGTTTCAAATCGGAGAAGATTGCCAAGTTAAGTCAAAAACTATTGATGAGTACTAATACTATAATGGATGAATTTGGCACGTCTCCCACCTTAAGGCCTAAACTAAATATCTAGCAATTTTGTAATTTGTAGATCGTCCCAGCAATAATATCCGCTATTGGCTAGAAGCAGATACTTTAGACATATCAATTTGGTGTCCGCTTTTGGGAGATAAGCTGACATTGGTAAACATATTTATCACTTCGGCTTAATTTCAGGTGACGGGTTGTGGTGGATGCTTCGCGCGGACAAATTAAGTCCAGGGTGATGAAGTGGGTTGCAGGGCAGAAAACAATGTTTTCGGGATTGACTATGCGCATTTAAAGTAAATCTTGGGTTTTTTAACCGCTTGTTTAACAGTCTGGTCGGTTACTGATAAATGCTTCGCTTATTTGTCGGGCTTGAGATTGCCGCTCCCATTAAAGCTGAATTGGCAAAAATTTCCTCTGGTTTCCCGGAGGCGAGTTGGATTGTGCCTGAAAATCTTCATATGACCCTGAATTTCATCGGTGATGTCAATGAATGCGTGGCGGAAGATATTGATGAAGCGCTACGAGGCATTGAAGCGGCATCTTTTGATCTGACGATCAACGGCGTCGGTTATTTTGAATCCCGGAATAAAGTACGTGCGGTGTGGGCTGATGTTGCCGCGGAGCCCGATCTCAGACACCTCCACGCCAAAGTGGCGCAGGCGCTCATTCTGGCGGGCCAGGAACCGGAACATCGTAAATTTAGACCCCACG
>CAJWIB010000104.1 GCA_913041095.1 uncultured Rhodospirillaceae bacterium
CGATTTCGACCGCCGTTTGAAGTTGGAATTTCACGGTTCCAAGATCACCACTGACAGCGGAGCTGTATATCAAGGAAGGCAACAATGCCATCAAGTGGACGCGACTGTCATGTTGCAAGTTTTGCAACAACGAAGTTCGCCTCCAGCTTCATGCCCTGGCCTGCAACCTCGCCAACTTCATGCGGACTTTAGCCCTGCCTGAAGAGGTAGAGCATTGGTCGTTGTTATCGCTATGCTCTTGGTTCACACAAATAAATAATCGCGCCCGCGCGTAATTTTCCCACCTAAAATACTACTGCCAGTATGTAGTATGGAGAATCGAAGTTTGCTAAACTGTGATTCCCCGCTTAGGGCATAACCCGAACAAGGAAAGTAGATGGGTATATATACCCCGATTGATCCGCCCGTTCACTTTTGGCCTCCTTGTCATGAGGGGCCAGAATATAGAAAAATTTGAAAATTATGCCAGACGTTCGTAGCATCTGATGAAAACCCTGTGAGGTCACGAACCCGCGGGGTTTTACCGTTATTGCTCTGAAACTCGCCGGGCGGCGATGAGAAATTCCTTATTTCCTTCCGGCCCGGTAATCGGACTTTCGGCAATGCCCTCGACTTGCCAATCAGCCAAGCTATCCAGCCAATCAAAAATCCGCTGGCAAACTTCTTCATGCAACGCCGGATCACGCACCACACCTTTTTTACCAACTTGACCTTTACCGACTTCAAATTGCGGTTTGATCAAGGCAATTAATTTAGCACCTTTTGCAGCTAAACCCATTGGTGCCGGTAAAATCGTTTGCAGGCCAATAAAGCTCGCATCACAGCAGATAAAATCAATCTTATCCGGCACGTCGTCTGCTGTGATATGGCGCGCATTGGTGCGTTCCAGCGCGACCACCCGTTCATCATTACGGATTTTCCAGGCCAGTTGGCCATGGCCAACATCCACCGCATAGACCTTGGCCGCGCCCCGGCTCAGTAACACGTCCGTAAAGCCGCCGGTTGAAGCCCCAACATCGAGACAGGTGGCGCCGGTGATATTAATCTGAAAATGATCCAGCCCATGATCGATCTTGAGCCCGCCGCGCGATACCCAGGGATGATTCTGCCCCTTTACTTCCAATGGCGTATTTTCAGCAATTTGCGTACCCGCTTTATCGAGCCGCCTAGTTTCACTATAGACCTGTCCAGCCATGACTAAAGCTTGCGCCCGGCTGCGTGAGTCAGTGAGCCCGCGATCGACCAGGAGTTGATCTAATCTTCGTTTGGAAACGGCAGCCATTTAACAGGCAGTCTTACGCACTGGCGGGCGTAATGCCTTCGTGGCCCTCACCAATTTCACCTAGCGCCATCATCACCGTGGCGACAATATCTATGCGCTTCAAGCCTGCTAGTTCGTATTGTTTTTCCTGCTTATCATGATCAATAAATAGATCCGGCAGCGTCATGGCTCTAAATTTCAAGCCCTTGTCAAAAGCGCCTTCATTGGCAAGGAACTGCATGACGTGAGCAGCAAAGCCACCGATTGAGCCCTCTTCAATGGTGACCAGCACTTCATGTTCTTTGGCGAGCCGCAGGATCATGCCCTGATCAAGCGGTTTGGCGAAACGCGCATCGGCGACGGTTGTCGACCAGCCCTTGGAGGCAAGCTCATCGGCAGCCTTTAAAGATTCGCGCAGACGACCACCTAATGTTAAAAGCGCGACCGATGAGCCTTCACGTAAAATACGGCCTTTGCCGATCTCCAGTGGTACACCGATTTCCGGCATTTCAACACCGAGCCCCTCACTACGCGGAAAGCGAAACGCCGTAGGCCGGTCATCGATGTGGGCTGCTGTTGCGACCATGTTTTTAAGCTCGGCTTCATCCGCCGCTGCCATCACCACCATATCCGGCAAGCAGGCAAGATAGGCAATATCAAACGACCCGGCATGGGTCGCGCCATCAGCCCCGACCAGTCCGGCCCGGTCTATGGCAAAACGTACGGGTAGTTTTTGAATGGCAACATCATGGACGACTTGATCGTAAGCGCGCTGCAGGAAGGTTGAATAAATTGTCGCAAAAGGTTTATAGCCTTCGGTCGCCATGCCGGCGGCAAAGGTCACCGCATGTTGCTCGGCGATACCGACATCAAACGTACGATCAGGAAAAGCTTCGCCGAATTTATCGAGGCCGGTACCAGACGGCATGGCCGCCGTGATGGCAACAATTTTATCGTCTTTCTCAGCTTCCTGGATCAGTGTGTCGGCAAACACATTGGTATAGGACGTCGCATTGGATTTCGGTTTGTCCTGCTTGCCAGTAACAACATCAAATCTGCCAACACCATGATATTTGTCAACCGATTGTTCCGCAGGTTCATAGCCATGACCTTTTTTGGTCACCACATGTAGCAATACCGGACCATCTTCCTCGGTGTCGCGCAAATTCTTTAAGAGCGGCAACAAATGATCGATATTGTGACCATCAACGGGACCGATATAGAAAAAGCCAAGCTCCTCGAACAGCGTGCCACCGGTCAAAATACCACGCGCATATTCTTCTGCCCGGCGAGCAGTTTCCTCGACCCGGCGTGGCAATTTTTCAGCAATCTCTTTGGCAAAGTGGCGAATCGATTGATAAGACTTGGATGAAATCAGGCGTGACAAATATGCACTCATGGCACCAACCGGCGGAGCAATCGACATGTCATTATCATTCAATATGACAATCAACCTCGAATCGGTGGAGCCCGCATTGTTCATTGCTTCATAGGCCATGCCGGCACTCATCGAGCCGTCTCCAATAACCGCAACAACATTATTGTTGACGCCATTAAGATCACGGGCGACCGCCATGCCAAGCCCAGCTGAGATTGATGTCGAACTATGCGCGGCGCCAAACGGGTCATATTCGCTTTCGCTGCGTTTGGTAAATCCTGACAAGCCGCCGCCTTGGCGCAGCGTGCGAATACGATCGCGTCGTCCGGTCAATATTTTATGCGGATAAGCTTGATGACTGACATCCCAGATCAAGCGATCATGTGGTGTATCAAAAACATGGTGCAGCGTTACGGCGAGCTCGACGACACCCAAGCTGGCGCCAAGATGGCCACCGGTAATCGAAACAGCGTCAATGGTTTCCGTTCGCACCTCATCAGCCAATTGTTTAAGCTGATCAGGTGAATAGCCACGAATATCCGACGGCTCCGCTATCGTATCCAGTAACGGCGTTTTACTATTTTTCGTCACACTTCATCCTTTTCCTGGCGGCACCCAGGTATTCTTTATAATTCGTATTGTCCAATTATAATATGTTAATTGCGACGATCTATTACAAATTGCGCTAAATCACAGAGAAGATTGCCTGTTTTGCCGAAAATCTCAAGATGTTTTATCGCTTGATCAGTTAATATTTTGGCCTGCTCGCGGGCGCGTTCGACGCCTAATAGTGAAACAAATGTCGCTTTTCCAGCAGCTTCATCCTTTTTTATCTCTTTGCCCAGCTCTTCAACATCGCCTTCAATGTCCAAAAGATCGTCGGTAATTTGAAAAGCGAGGCCAATATCGTGGGCGTAGGCGCTCAATAAATGGCGTTGAGTATCACTTGCTTTGCCTAATATTGCACCGGCTTGGCAAGAACAATTTATCAGCGCCCCTGTTTTCATACGCTGCAACCGGGTAATTTCAGAAACGCCCAAGGTATGATCTTCGGCGACGAGGTCGAGCATCTGCCCCCCCACCATGCCATGCGCACCGACGGCGCGGGCAACCTCAAGCACCAGATCACTACGCACTTTAGCTGAATCGTGGGTATCCAAATCGCTCAACACTTCAAATGCCAATGTTAGCAGGGCATCACCCGCCAAGATTGCCGTTGCTTCATCGAATTCCAGGTGACAAGTCGGCTTGCCGCGCCTGAGATTGTCGTTATCCATTGCCGGTAAATCATCATGGATCAGCGAATAGGTATGCACCATTTCAAACGCCGCCGCGACGCGCTCAGAACAAGAACGTGAAACATTAAAAAGATCGGCACAAGCCAACACCAGAAAAGGCCGCAACCGCTTGCCGCCAGCCATCACGGAATAGCGCATCGCCTCAACAACTTGCGCTTCGGGACCACTGCCGGAGGGAATTAGTTTTAGCAGCGCTGTTTCAGTTGCGGCGGCCGCATCGGCCAAGGCATCTGTAAAATCGTTCAATAAACGTTGCCTCTATGAAATTTCAACCGGTTCCGCCACGGCGTCACCGTCCGGTCCAACCGAAATTTTCTCTATCCGCGCCTTGGCTTTATGCAACTTGGTTTCGCAATGCTTTTTCAGCAAAGTGCCCCGTTCATAGGCGCCAATTGCGTCATCGAGTTTATTGGCACCCTGCTCAAGATCGCCTACAATTTCTTCGAGCTCAGCCAGCGCATCTTCAAAACTCATTTTCTTGATATCTGCCGGAATTTTGCTTTCAGCTTTTTCTTGGGCTTTATCTGCAGCCATTTCCCAACCCCTGTACCAATATCGTGCATTTAATTTTGCCGCGGAGTGTACGCTTCCGTTCCCCCATTCGGCAAACGAAATACTCCTATTTCGGTGATAGTTTACTTAATTCGAAAAGTAAACTATCACCGAAATACCACCATCGCACTGACATGAACCGCAACGCTTTCGGCGAGGGCGTCCAGATCATACCCGCCTTCTAGGGTTGAAACGAGGCGGCCATCGCAGCAATCACCAGCAACCACCAACAGTTCCTTTGTCACCCAGGCAAAATCTTCGGTGGTGACGTTGAGCTGACACAACGGGTCTTGAATATGGGCATCGAAGCCGGCCGATATTAGTAGTAGATCAGGATTGAATTCTCTAAGCGCCGGCAAAATAACATCAGTATAGGCGCCGCGGAAAGGTTCCGAACCGCTGCCCGGGCTGAGCGGTACATTGACGATATTGCCGACCCCGGTTTCAGACGCCGCCCCGGTCCCAGGATAGGCCGGATATTGATGGCTAGAGCCATAAAACAAACTCGCATCGGCATCAAACATGTGTTGGGTGCCGTTGCCATGATGAACATCGAAGTCGACCACCGCAACTTTATCTAAGCCGTGGTTTACCTGCGCATGTTTGGCGGCGATGGCGATATTGTTAAACAGACAGAATCCCATGGCCTGAGCGCGCTCGGCGTGATGTCCGGGAGGGCGCAGCGCACAAAAAGCATTGTTAGCATCTCCGCTAATCACCTCATCAACTGCCTGGCAGATACCGCCGACTGCATGCAAAGCTGCCTCACCTGAACCCGGTGACAAGATCGTATCAGGATCCAGCTTGGCATAGTTACGCTCTGGCACGACGGCAAATATTTTCGAGACATAGTTTGGCTCATGCATCAAGGCAATGATTTCAGGCGACGCCTCTGGCGCCTCGATTTTCTTGAGCCCATCAAACTTTGCCCGTGATAAGGCTGCCCAAACTGATTTCAGGCGCTCTGGTGATTCAGGGTGATGCGGTCCCGGCACGTGAGTAAGACAAACCGGATGCCAATAATAATAAGTAGCCACGCAGGAGCATCCTTTTCGATTGTACGCAATGCGGTCAAATACTACTGTGTCACGGGAAGTACAACAATGTGAAAGTACTGCATATTGAGCCAACTGGTACAGCGATATAAAGGCGTTAAAAGCGCCGAACGACTTTTGGTGCTGATCGAAACACTCAATCATTTAAAAGGCGCCAAGGTGGCTGAACTCGCCACGGCCACGGGGTTTTCCAGGCCCGCCATCTACCGCCTGCTTAACGCCCTAGAATCATTCGGCTACGTCCGCCTGCAAAAATCTGATGACCGCTATTATTTAACCCATCTGGTGCGCCGCCTCAGCGATGGCTTTGGCGAGGAGGACTGGGTGCAAAGTATCGCCGCACCAATATTGCAGGAAGCGGTCGAAGAAATTACCTGGCCGGTCGATCTTATTACTTTCCTCAATGATGCCATGTATATCCGCGAAACAACCCGCAGTTATAGCCCGTTCACCATCGATTGGGTTTCGGTAGGTGAGCGCCTGCCAATGCTAGTTACATCTGTGGGCCGTGCCTATTTGAGTTTCTGTCCGGAGCCCGAGCGGCTGGAAATATTGGAAAGCTTGCAGCGCTCGGTCGATGAATTTGACCAATTGGCGAACAATAAAACCTACATTCAGAACATTATTAAGACAACGCGTGAGCGCGGCTACGGCAAGCGCGACGACGGTTTTCACACGACCCGCAAAACTTCCAGCATTGCCGTTCCGATCATGAATGAAAACCGTGTCGTCGCGACACTTGCCATCACTTTTATTTCTTCTGCTGCAACGCCGGAAAATATAGCTGAGCGCCACTTAAAAGCGCTAAAATCAGCCGCTCATAAGATCGAATTAGAAGTAAAGAAGATCAAGAAATGGGAAACAGTGCAGTGATTTCCCATCTCAACCTACTCCAAACGTATAGTAATTTTACAGCCCTCGTTAGAACGATCCGCATAGAGCCTTAAGCGTTAATTTGATCTGACGCAGCGTTCGTCCATCCTCTATCTCGGGACTAAAGGTATTACAATCCAGCCTTTCAATGCGCTTGAGATAAAGCTCGGCTAAGGACGCCTGTAAAAATACAGGCAGATAGCGCTTATCTACTTTGCCGCCTGTTAGTGCGCGAGCCCGGTTAATCTCGGCGCGTGCCAACTCGATCAAATGTTTGGTGGCCTGCTTAATTTCAGGATTCGGCTGTCCATTGAAAAACACATACTTATCAAAACCATAATTTTGCATCACCACCTGCGGGATCATGACCCGCTGGTAGCCCGCCAGCGACGCTGCTGCCCGCAACAACCCCGTCATCGCCCAGGCAACACTAACATGTTCCGATGCTTCCCAGATTGTTGACGGCACGTCACTTCCAGCCGGTGATAATATTTTCAATAAGGCCGCATTGAGGGTTGCCGTCGTGCCAACCGCGTAGTCTCGCAGTTCGACTTCATCCTGCGGCGGCTCGTCAAGCATATCCTGCGACCGCGCATCGATCATCTGCTCCAAATTTTCGCGGCTCAGATTGTAGTGCTGACTGACCTTTGCGAGCTCAGCCAATACAACATGATCATCTAATACACCATTCGGATCGCCGTAAATGAGCTCAAGGGCTTCCCGCCACCATTGTAAACGGATTTCTCCGAGCAAAGGCTCACCTACTGTTTCGCGGGACTTGGCGATCTCGGCATTAAAAGCCAATAGTGTGTAGAGCCCCTCCCGGGTCTCTTCGGGGGCAAAAAGCGCACATAGAAAGCGGTCCCGGTCCTGCCTGCGGGCTTCGATTGCCATATATGAAAGTGTACTAGCCATTTGGATATGTCATATAGTATTCCAATAGGGAGACCAAGGGACTGAATATAGGCGGCTAAGTGGTGGAAAACTTTCGATCAAAAAGCGGTAAGGTTTACATTGCCGGCGCAGGTATAGCCGGTCTGTCGGCGGCTGTAGCCTGTGTTAAAAAAGGCCATAACGTCAGTCTGTTTGAAGCTGCCAGGCATGCTGGTGGACGTTGCCGATCCTTTGAGGACAGCGTGCTTGAGAGGGTTATCGATAACGGCAATCATCTGATTCTTTCCGGCAATTATAACATCAAGCAATATCTTAAAGGCATCAATGCGACCGGTAATTTTGAACCGGTCGACCCGGTTCGTTTTGAATTCGTTGATTTGGATGCAGGTATCAGTTGGTCACTGACGCCAAGCGCAGGCCGCTTTCCCTGGTGGATATTGCAGCCAAGCAAACGTATTCCCGGCACCAGCCTCGGCGACTATCTCGTGTTATCAAAGCTGAAATCGGCCAACGACGAAACTGTGGCGAACCTCATTGACCCAGCACAGCCAATCTTCGAACGGTTTTGGCAACCATTGTGCCGGGCAGTGCTCAACACCGATGCCAGCGAAGGCTCAGCGGCAACCATTTGGACGATGCTGTCGCAGACTTTATTGCAGGGGCGGAAAGCGAGTTGCCCAATGCTGGCTAAGGACGGATTGTCGGCAGCTTTGGTCGACCCGGCGGTAAATTATCTCACCACCTATAACGCCGCACCACAGTATTCCACGAGGCTCCGGGCGATTGATAGTTCTGGAGATCGCGTGAGTTCTATTACGCTAAATGATCAGGAGATCGAGCTTGATCCCCAGGATCAGCTGATCCTGGCGCTACCACCATACGAACTGGCCGCGCTGCTGCCTGATATCACTGTGCCAACCGGGACACGCACCATTGTGAACGTACATTTTCG
>CAJWIB010000105.1 GCA_913041095.1 uncultured Rhodospirillaceae bacterium
TATAACTAGGCAAAGATTGAATAATTATATTTGCTGTATGAGGAATCCAATGTTTGACCGCTTTAATGTGCGGATTTTGCCCCCCGTTTTCGCTGCTTTTCTGCTGACAGCGTGTACGTTTGACCAGGGCATCGCCTTATCGCCGAGTGAACCGGACACCGATAAAGACGGCTTGCCCCAGGTGACCCAAGCAACCTTTGCTCAGTTTCAGGATATCCCAATTCCGGGCAATGCAAAGATGAATATGGACCGCACCTTAATATTGGGCGAAAAAGAGGCCTGGATCGGCCGCCTCGTGATCGATAGCCGCACCCCGCAGGTAAAACTTTTTGATTTCTTTAAACATCGGATGAGCCAGTTCGGCTGGCAGGAAATCACTTCGGTGCGTTCGGCGACCTCCGTGCTGAGCTACTCCAAAGACAACCGCATTATGACCATTCAAATTCAATCCCACCGGTTTATCGGCACTCAGGTTAATATCACCATGTCACCAAAAGGCGCCCCAACACCCCCGCCGGTGACAAATGCCTCCTTCCCAAACGACACCCTGACTAAATCCGACAAGACAGTGATCAATCCCGCGTCTTTGCGACCGGTTGAGGTGAGGTAGTTTCTACTCGTCACCCTACCTAACCTTCCCCTAAATTTTAGAGTTGAGTTGAAAACTGGATACCCTAGTCAAGCCCGGGTAAGACGGAGAGTATATAAACCAAGTTTTCCAACCCTCTCGGCATGCGCGGGAATTAAGTAAACTGTCTCCTTAATTCTAACAATCACCTACTTGTCAAAAAACTCGATGACGCGCTTGATAGAATCGGGGTTTTGCACGAGCTCAAGGCTTACATCGATTTCCATCTTAAAACCATCCACCGTTGGGTCTTGGGCAGCGGCGATGCATTTTTTGGCTGCGTGCAGAGCATCTGAGGAAAGTTCCCGGCAACCATCAATTATTGTTTGCGTCACTGCCGCAAGCTCATCCCGGGGGGCGGCCCATTGCACCATGCCAAGCTGCAAGGCGGTCTCGCCACCGACAATTTCACAAGCCAGGATAATCCGGTTAGCGACGCTGGGCCCGCACAAATGGGTAATTCGCTGGGTACCGCCGGCCCCAGGTATCAAGCCGAGCCGGCCTTCGGGCAGACCGAGCTTAGCTTCATGAGCAGCGGCCCGGAGATCGCACGACAGCGCCAGTTCAAACCCGCCGCCGAGCGCCGCACCACCGATTTCGGCAATGCTCAGCTTGGCCAGCTTTTCGAGCCGACTGAATAAGCGGTGGAAGGTTTGCAGATATTTTTTATACTCTTCTGGGCTTTCGTTGGCTTCCATGCGCTTCCGGTATTCTTTAAGGTCAGCACCGCCACAGAAGATTTTTTGGTCGCTGCGAATATGCAAGATATTGGTCTGGCCGTTATCCTCGAGCTGATCCAGAATCCGGTCAAATTCTTCTAGCCAAGCATGGCTGATCGCGTTGGCTGGAGGATGACATAGCGTCAAAATGGAAACATTGTCCTGGTGCGTTAAATCAAACATTTTTGCCTTCCCGGTAAATTAAATTAAGCACTTATTAAAGACTAGCCAGCGTTGGTGTTTTCTTATAACCAATATATTGGCCTAACAAAAGCCGGCCTTGATTTCAGTCATGTACCACATTTACCGGTTGCCTGTATAAACAGCACATTATAAACACCGCATTACTGAATTTCGAAATTGGCTATGTTGCTCCGGCGCTACGATCTTGACCAAGGGAAAGTTAAGGGAGGAAAGAATGAATTCTGTCCGCGTTGAAGGAACGTCGGAAAAACCGGAACTTGTTTTTTCGAACAGTTTCAATGTCGCCGTGCCTTTGATCGACCGCCATCTTGATGAAGGCCGTGCCGACAAAGTCGTTATCTACACTGCCGAAGAAGAAGTGACCTATCGGCAATTGGCCGAACGCGTCAATAAATGGGGTAATGCGATTGCCGGCCTCGGGCTGAAACCCGGCGAGCGGGTGCTGATGGTGGTGAAAGATTGCCCGGAATTTTACTATATTTTCTGGGGCTGCATTAAGTTGGGTGTCATAGCTGTCCCCCTCAATACTTTGCTGCGGGGTAAGGATTTCAGTTTCATCATTGAAGATTCCGGCTGCAGCGCCGTGCTTTATTCGCCGGAATTTACCGAGGAAATCGAGGCTGCCTTGGCCGAAGTAACCACCAAGCCTGAGCAAATTTTAAAAGTCGAAGCGATCGCCAAGTTGGCTGAACCCGCAGGCATTGAATTAGCTGCCGTTGACGCCAGCGCGACAGATGAATGTTTTTGGCTGTATTCGTCAGGTACGACCGGTGAGCCAAAAGGCGTCGTCCATGTGCACCGCGATATTATTGCAACTTGCGAGCTCTATGCGGTTCGGGTGCTCGGACAAACCGAAGCTGACACCTGGTTTTCTGTACCAAAACTATTTTTTGCCTATGGCCTAGGCTGCGGCATGACCTTCCCGCTCTGGGTTGGCGGATCAGCTGTTTTGGATCCACGGCGCCCGACCCCTGATACAGTTACCGAGATGGTACGGCGCTTCAAGCCGACAATTTTCGCTGCGGTGCCGACTTTTTATGCCGCCTGGCTGGCCCATGCTGATTTCAAGAAAGAGGATGCGGCAACATTTAGACGCTGTGTGTCCGGTGGCGAGGCCTTGCCGACCGATCTGCAAACCCAATGGGGTAAAATCTGTGATGCGCCGATCTGTGATGGCATTGGCTCAACCGAAGCGCTGCACATATATATATCGAACACCATCGACGATGTGCGCTCGCTCTCCAGCGGCAAAGTCGTGCCCGGTTATGAATTGAGAATTGCCAATGATGACGGTGAAGACGTGCCGGTTGGCGAACAAGGCCGATTGCTGCTTAAAGGCCCGTCGGTGACGGAGATTTATTGGAACAACCCTGAAAAAACCGCAAAAACCATTATCGATGGCTGGCTCGATTCGGGTGACACCTACTTTCAGGATGAGGACAACTACTTCTATTATAGTGGCCGCAATGACGACATGCTCAAAGTCGGTGGTATTTGGGTCTCGCCGTTTGAAATCGAATCGGCGCTGATCGAGCACCCGAAAGTCCTGGAAGCTGCCGTCGTCGGCCGGGATGATGATGCCGGTCTGGTTAAACCTGAAGCTTGGGTGGTTCTAAAAGACAGCAGCGAACAGTCGGACAGCCTGGTTAATGAAATTCAAGAACAATGCAAAAATAATTTGGCCCCCTATAAATATCCCCGCTGGATCAATTTTACCGATGACTTGCCAAAAACGGCAACCGGTAAAATTCAGCGCTTTAAGTTGCGCTAAGTGATGATACCAGCAACCCACTCTATAACATAACTCGAGGTTTTAAGACATGTCAGATACAGCCTACCGTTGGGAAATGATAGAACCCGGCAAACCGATGGAAAAAGTTGAATTCGATCCCTTTCCGCCGGGCGGTGGTGAAGTTGTTGTTGAAGTTGAAGGCTGCGGTGTCTGTCATACTGACCTCGGTTACTACTATGATGGCGTTCGCACCAACGCGGCTTTGCCGTTGGCACTCGGCCATGAAATCAGTGGCCGGGTGGTCGCCGGCGGCAAAGGCTATGAAGATTGGGTCGGCAAAGCTGTGCTGATACCAGCGGTTATTCCGTGCGGCGAGTGTGATCTTTGTAAACGCGGCAAGGAAACAATCTGCCGCCAGCAATATGTGCCCGGCTGCGATACTCATGGCGGTTTCGCCAGCCACATTAAAATTCCAGGCTTCGGCTTATGTGAGATCGATGAAGCGAAATTAGCTGCCGCCGGTCTCGATCTCGCCGATGTCTCAGTGGTTGCCGACGCCTTGACCACGCCTTACCAAGCGGTTGCGCAAGCAGGCCTAAGCGAAGGTGATTTAGCGATTGTGATCGGCGTCGGTGGAGTCGGCGGCTACTGCGTACAGGTCGCAGCGGCGATGGGTGCGACAGTTCTGGCGGTTGACGTTGATCAAGCGAAACTGGATCAAATTGGCGAAGCCGGCGCAGCGGCAACGTTTAATCCCAAAGATTATCCCGGACGCGAGCTGAAAAAAGCTGTGTTCGCCTTTGCTGCAGAAAATGGTCTGAAGGCCACCGAGTGGACAATTATGGAATGTTCCGGCTCGGCTCCTGGACAGCAAACGGCCTATGGCTTGCTGGTTCATGGCGCGACCCTTTGCGTGGTTGGCTTCACCATGGATAAAGTTGAAATCCGGCTGTCCAATTTAATGGCTTTCCATGCCCGCGCCCTCGGTAATTGGGGCTGCACCACCAGCAATTATCCGGCTGCACTTGATCTGGTGTTCGACGGTAGAGTCAACGTGAAGTCTTTCATCGAGCATCATCCCTTGGATAATATCAATGAAGTTTTCGAATTAGTTCATGCCCATAAAAACAAAGGGCGGGCCATCCTGATGCCCAAAATGAATTCATAAATCAATCATACCAACATTAATCAACTTACAGATAGAGGAATAGAATAATGGTTAAAGACACCACAACAATTGTAAAGGAAACAACCCTTCAGAATCCGAAAAACCACAATTTGGTGGCAGATTGGTCGTTTGAGGGTCTGAAATACGAGAAAAAACCGGCCATTGATGAAAATGGCAATGAAGTCGATGGTATCTACAACGTTTGGATCACCCTCGATAACGAGAAGCAATTTAACTCCTACAACACTGAAATGGTCAAAGGCATGATCTTAGGCTTCCGCGAAGCGTCAAACTCACGTGACGTCAATGCGGTGGTTTTAACCGGTGCCGGCCACAAAGCGTTCTGCACTGGCGGTAACACCAAAGAATACGCCGAATATTATTCCGGGCAGGACCAGGAATACCGCCAATATATGCGCCTGTTCAACGACATGGTCTCCACCATGCTTATTTGTGACAAGCCGGTTATTTGCCGGGTCAACGGCATGCGCATCGGCGGTGGCCAGGAAATGGGTATGGCCTGTGACTTTTCGGTCGCCCAGGATATGGCCAATTTCGGCCAGGCCGGACCGAAGCATGGGTCTGCCGCCATCGGCGGCGCCACCGACTTTTTGCCACCACTGATCGGGGTCGAACAATCCATGGTCTCCGCTGTTCTTTGTAAGCCCCTGTCGGCCCACAAAGCTGCCCGGCTCGGCATCATTATGGATACGGTTCCGGCGCTGAAAGTTGACGGCAAGTTCGTGCCCAATCCACTGGTCGTCACCGAAATGGTGACCGATGATTACGGCCGCCCGATGCACGGTGAATTCAAAACCGACAAGGAAGAAATCGCCAAGGCCAAGGAAACCATCGCTTCCGGTGAAATGGACCTTTCGCTTCTGGACTCCAAAGTTGAAGAACTTTGCACGGCGGTTCTGCACACCTTCCCGGAATGCACCACCAAATCACTTGAGCAATTGCGCAAACCGAAACTCGAAGTCTGGAACCTGCGCAAAGAAGATGCGCGTTCATGGTTGGGTTACAACATGCTGGCCGAAGCCCGCACCGGTTTCCGGGCTTTTAACGAAGGTAATAAGGAAATTGGCCGTGAGATTGATTTCATCGCCCTGCGCAAAGCCCGCGCTGCCGGCGCACCGTGGTCAGAAGAGCTTATCGAAAGCCTCATTCCACGCGCTTAGTATTACTGCATTTAAAGTGGCTATTTTTTCCCTCGGCTGTCATCTCGGCTGAGGGAAATTTTTTTGAGCTGCTCAAGATGTTCGTCGGTTTTATGCGCCATCGCCTGAAAGGCGGCGGACATTTCCAGCAAAGTATCCAAGCGGACATGCATGCCTTCGCGCATCAGTTTTTTGGAGAGCCGCAGCGTGCGGGGCGGGTTTTTAACGATTCGCGCCGTCATCGCCCGGGTTTCCTTCATCAGTTCTTCCGGCGCCACACATTTAGAGATCAAGCCGCATTCCAGAGCTTCTTGCGCGGTGATGGTGTCGCCGGTAAAAGCCATCTCATAGGCCTTGGATAAACCGACGGTGCGTTGCAGCAGCCAAGCGCCGCCATCGCCCGGGACAATGCCGAGCTGGACGAAGGATTCGGCAAACTTGGCTGTTTCGGAGGCAAGGCGAATGTCACACATCAAGGTCAGGTCACAGCCAGCACCGATGGCGGGCCCGTTGACCGCGGCAATGGTCGGCGTCTCAAGATTATAAAGAGCGAACGGAATTTTCTGGATACCGTGGCGGTATTTATCACTGATTTCCAGCGGGTCTCCGCTAAACATGCCGGTTTGCTCTTTCATATCCTTGACATTGCCCCCGGCGCAAAAGCTTGTTCCTGCGCCGGTTAAAATAACCGCCCCAACGCTGGTATCGAGGTTGATCCGCTCACAGGCGTCAATAATTTGCTGGTATTCTGCAGGATGCGACAGCGCGTTCCTTGTATCCGGGCTGTTGAGCGTCAGAGTGACGACACTGCCATCCTGCTCATAAATTATAAAATCACCCATCGGATACTCCTTAGTTTATTTGGCACCGGCCTAAATCTTTAATCCGCATCGCAACGCCATTAGCATGAAGATTTCTAGATTCCGAATCAAGTCCGGAATGACGGTAGAGTGGAAAAGTGCCTCACTGACAATATTCCTCTCTCCACCTTCGTCACCCCGGCCTCGAGCCGGGATCCAGTTTCATCTGAAGAAATGGACACCTAATTTAAAAGAACACCATACCTAATTTTATTCCAACTAGATCATTTAAGGAATTATTGGTGACACGTAACGAGTACATGTCCCCATAATTCCCCCTATGCCGCATTCCATAAATGCTAATTATCTAATTTTCGTTGACAACGCTTGCTAACCATACTCAAATTAGGATTATAACAATTAAAAACAGTAGGGAATGTTGCTAAAAACGATTGCTAAAATCTATTCAATTTACGCTGGATAATCACGTAGGAAATAACTATGGCCATTCAAGAAGTATCACAGGACTCAATAAGTAAGCCCATTCACGCCGCCACAATGAGCGGTGAGGATGATATGGTTGGCCGGGGCGTCAAGGAAGGGGCTGAGCTTTTCCGCGTTTGGTTTAATGAGCTTAGCACTGTTGCCGAAAATGGTGGTGGCGCGGCTTATGTGTTTGTGATGGGCAGCATGAACGAAGTTTTGAAAACTTTTGATATGCCAGTGAGCTTTCCGGAAGTGAACGCTCTGCAAACAGCGATCCGCCGAGTTTCACGGGATTATCTAAACGAGGCTGAAGATTACGGCTATTCACCGGATATTTGCGGCTATGTTAAAGCCGATGTGGCGATGCAATTGGCCGGCGGCAAACATCCAATGGGCAACATCCCCAAACCGAGCATCGCCGTGCTCACCAATGCCTGCAACACCTACATCAAATGGGCCGAGATTTGGGAGCGGCTGCATAAAACACCCTCCTACACCATGGATATACCCGGCACCCGATGCTTCGGCGATAAAAGTCAACCCGGCAGCGAAGACTTCAAATTTGAAGCGAAATACGTGTTGGGTCAGATCAAGGAATTGATCGAGCTTTGTGAACAGGTTAGTGGTATTAAATTTGATATCGATAAATTCCGCGAAGTCCTCGGCTACGCTAATCGGATGAGCGACAAATGGGATAAAATTATTAGACTAAATGCCAATCAGCCGGCGATGTTCAATGCCTTGACCGACGGTACCGTGTATCTCGGTATGGCCAACGGCTTTAGAGGCACCGAAGAAGGTGCCGTTTATTTCGACCGCCTCTACGAGGAAATGGTTTACCGCGCCGAAAATGATATTGGTATCCGCCTTAAAGGCGAAAATGGCCCGTACGAAATGGATCAACAATTCCGCCTCGCCTTCGTTGGTGTGCCGTGCTACCCGATTTTTTCGAGCTTCAACAATATGTTTACCGATTGGGGCGGCGTTTTCGTCACCTCATCCTATTTGTGGTTTGCCTCTGGCGGCACCAGTGCCGGCATTCAATATGATTTGGATAATCCACTCGAAAGCTTTGCCGATGGCCAGCTCTTGATGGTGCGCGAAGCCATGGACTCTATGTTCAATCAGGCCTACACGATGCGCGAAGCGTCTAAAGAATTTGCTCTCGATGGCGTGGTCTACCACCCGATTAAAAGCTGCCGGACAGTTTCAACCGGGCTCGCGGATCAACGGCGCTATGTCTCGGAGGAATTGGGCCTGCCCACCTTGTTCTTTGAATCCGATTTGATGGACCCGCAAGTGGT
>CAJWIB010000106.1 GCA_913041095.1 uncultured Rhodospirillaceae bacterium
AAAAACCGGAAGCCGCTGATGATGCGGCTATCGCCAAATTGCTAATCGCCTTTAAAGAAGAACTCGGAGATGCTGTTAAGGATGTACGCGCCTCCGATCGTCTGACCGATAGTGCGGTCTGCCTGGTTGCCGGTGAAGGTGATATGGATTTACATCTCGAGCGCATGCTCAAAAGCCAGGGGCATATGGATGTGCCGACCAGTGCCCGGGTGCTCGAAATTAATTCGACCCACGATCTAATCAAGCAGCTATCCGGCCTGACAGATGATTTGACCAGAAAAGAAGACCTTCAGAACATGGCGCATCTGTTGCTCGATCAGGCACGTATTATCGAAGGTGAAGCAGTCAGCGATCCGATCGCCTTTTCAAAACGCCTCAATAGCACTTTGGCGAAAGGTTTGGTTTAAGAGCTGGTGGGGTAGAACTAACCTACTCCCCACTCAACAGGGCGCGGACTTCAGCCGGCACCGGTTCGGCGCGGAAGCCTTGCGGCGCGTCGGCATCACGTGCGCCCCAGACGCGTTTTTCTGTGCCTTCGACATGGATCGCATCACCCAATTTTACGTCATGGCGAAGTACCCAAACCTTATCTCCCCATTCGACGACTTGACTTTCAATGACGATCTCATCCTCCATGCGGAGCGACTTAATAAACTTCGCTGACGCATCAACCAGCGGCAATCCAACAATATTATAATTTATCCAAATCTCATTCCACGGCAGGCCAACCTCAATGAACATGTTTTGAGTTGCTCGATCGAACCATTGGAAAAAGTTCGGATAGAAAACGATTTGCGTATTATCGCAATCGCTGAACATGACGGTGTAATTGTATTTGAATATTTTCATCTGATTGAAATCTGATTACCGGTCTCTGGAGGGGTAGGCGACACCCTTTTATAGGCGATCACATGATCCCAAGCCAAGAATTATATTAGTTAAATCGCCGCTTAACTTCTTCCGGCACCGGCGCTGCTTTAATACCGCCAGGGGAAGTTTCATCTTTAATGACCCAGGCGCGCAACTCCTGACCCTCAGCGATGACATCACCCTCTCTGGTAATTTGATGTTTGACCAAAAACGTCTTATTCGACCACTCTTCGATCCAGGTTTCTATTTCCAGCACATCATTAATCCGGGCGGGCCGGCTGAATCTCGACGTCGCTTCGACAATCGGAATACCGTCGATTAAGTAATCTCCAAATAATTTGCCAAATCCCAGCCCGGCATCTTTGAACAAGCGCTCACAATTGCGGTCAAACCATTGAAAATAATGGGGGTAATTGACAATACATTGAGGATCGCAATCGCCGGTCGAGACAACTCTGCTATGGCGGACTTTAAGCATTTTAATTTCTACCTAAGAATTTAATTCTGATCAGAGTGTAGATGGATAGAGTATCCGTACATTGATCAATATCAAAGTATTCAGTTTGGTGAGGCTTAATATATTTGATTAACTAGATTTAAGCAGCCTGGAATTCTTGATTTTAGCAAAAAACTAATCACCATTGGAAAGAGGAAATTCATGCCATTAAGTGGAAAAACTGTCGTCGTGACCGGCGGCGCGTCCAGCATTGGCAAAGCAACTGTTGAACGTTTGGCGACGGATGGTGCCGCGGTCGTCTGTGCCAATATCGACAGCGATCTCGGCGAGGTAATGGTAACCGAAGCCAGCCATGGGTGATTAACGGGATTGATTAAGACATCAACTTAATTGACCGAGGTCATCAGTTACTTTAGACTTAAACTATTAGACATCCGAACATTAGCGCCATCTCTCGGCGCCAGCGTAAAATAGTACGGATGCAATTCATCTCGAGAGGATTAACAGAGGAACTACGATGTACAAACTCAAAGCTGCAGATATTAAACCTGAACATTTTGCCTGGTCGGTGGAAGACAATGTCGCCACCATTACCCTCAATCGGCCGGAACGCAAAAATCCACTGACATTTGAGAGCTACGCTGAATTACGCGATACCTTTCACAAACTTCAATGGGTTGAAGATGTCAAAGTCGTAGTGATCACTGGTGAAGGCGGTAACTTTTGCTCCGGCGGTGATGTCCACGAAATTATCGGTCCGCTGACCAAAATGGATATGGATGGGTTGTTGACCTTTACCCACATGACCGGCGATCTGGTCAAATCTATGCGCAAATGCCCACAACCCATCATTTCTGCGATCGACGGTATATGTGCCGGTGCCGGTGCTATCATAGCAATGGCGTCGGATTTGCGTTATGGCACACCGGAAAGCATGATTGGCTTTCTGTTTACCCGGGTTGGTCTCGCTGGCTGTGATATGGGCGCCTGCGCTATGCTGCCGCGTATTATCGGCCACGGTCGCGCCTCCGAGCTGCTTTATACTGGCCGCATGATGACTTCCGAAGAAGCCGCAAATTGGGGTTTCTATAATGGTGTTGCTGAGCCTGACGAAGTATTGGAAGTCGCGACCAACCAGGCCAAGCGCCTCGCTAAAGGACCAACTTTTGCCCATGCGATGACCAAAAAGACCCTTCACCAGGAGTGGAATATGGGCATCGACGAAGCCATCGAGGCGGAAGCACAGGCGCAGGCAATTTGCATGCAGACCCAAGACTTTAAGCGTGCGTATCATGCCTTTGTCGCCAAAGAAAAACCCGTATTTGAAGGCAATTAGGTAATTTAGAGGAGGGACATCAATGACAAAATTGAATGATAAAGTCGCCATTGTGACCGGGTCGGCTCAAGGTATTGGTGCGACTTACGCTAAAGCTCTCGCAGCCGAAGGGGCGAAGGTTGTGCTCACCGATGTGCTAGACTGCGCCCCTGCCGCCGCCGAGATTGCCGCGCAATATCAAGGTGCTGAAACCCTTGTCTTTTCCACTGATGTCAGCGATGAAAAAACGACGCAATCGATGGTCGATCAGACCGTCGAACGCTTTGGTCGCCTCGATATCTTGGTTAACAACGCGGCTATATTCGGCACGATTGTTCCCAGACCATTTGAAGATATCGAAGTCGAAGACTGGGACAAATTAATGGCGGTAAATGTCAAGGGCCCATGGCTCTGCACCAAGGCGGCCACGCCAGTCATGCGCCATCAAGGTTACGGTAAAATTATCAATATTGCGTCCGGAACTTTGTTCAAGGGCGCTCCGAACCTCTTACACTACGTCTCTTCAAAAGGCGCTATATTGGCAATGACCCGGTCAATGTCCCGGGAACTCGGTGACGATGGAATTTGCGTTAATACAATAGCACCCGGGTTGACGATGAGCGAAAATGTGCTGAATTCCGAAAAACATTTGGAATACCGGGATGTCAATGCTGCATCACGTGCCCTGAAACGCTATCAGACGCCAGATGACCTAATCGGCGCCTTAGTGTTTCTGGCCTCGGAAGATAGTGATTTTATCACCGGACAATGTTTGGTTGTTGATGGCGGCTCGGTAAACAACTAGCCGTTTAAATTATTTCCTAATTCCGCTGAGTTTATTAAAAAGGGGATTGACGAAAATTCCGAATCGGGATGAACTATTCATAGTTTCGTTCTTTTGGGCGGCAGATAGGAGGTAGAGATGTCTGATCAGAGCGACTTTGATGAAAAACGGCGGCACAAGCGGCTTAAAGCACCCAATAGCGTCAAAGCAAAAATTAATGATGAAGAAATTGGAGCGACGCTGCAGGAGGTATCTGTTGGTGGTGCGGCTCTTGATTTGCAACATAACGTTAAAACAGATGATCCGATTGAATTGATGATTGATGACGTCGGTGAATTAAGCGCTACAGTATCCAGGTCCTTGGATGATGGTGTAGCCGTACGTGTCATGGATATCGATGATGACGAGGAAGAAATGCTGCTGGCTGATCTTGAGCGCATCGATCTCAATATCAGAAACGAAGATTTTTAGATTGACGATTTTAAATTGATGATGTGACAGACAGAACTAAATCCGATATTAGTTCCCGGCCAGAAGGGAACTATATTTCATGCTTGAGCTCTACAATACGCCGCATTCGACCTGCAGCCAGAAAGTTCGCATTTACCTAGCAGAAAAAAATCTAGAATGGACAGACCAACAGGTCAATCTGGCAACCAAAGAACACCTCTCTCCAAAATATCCCAAAATCAATCCCAATGGCGTCGTACCAACGTTTATCCACAATGGCACAATAATCCCCGATTCAAGCGTTATCTGTGAATATATTGATGAGGTTTTTCCAGAATCCGCTTTGACCCCGGCAGAGTCCGCTCAAAAGGTAGCTATGCGGACCTGGCTGCGCTTTATCGAAGAAGTACCGACCGTCGCGGTGCCGACCTGTTAGCTAAATTGGAGACAACAATGACCAATATTTCTAATATTTCTGGCTTGATTGGAGAGCTGAAAGAAAATTACGACGTTGAATATTGGGGGTCCTTGCTGGATGAGTTTGATCAACGGTTGGCCGAACTTCATAAGAATGTCGATGGGGTTAAATACACCGAATGGGGTTTAGTCGCGCTCAAAGCTATTCAAGGCGACCAAGAAGCCAAAAATATGATGGGTGACATTCTGGAGCCCGGTAGTGATATTAAAAAAATTATCGATGAAATAGCTCTGCTTTATCTGGTGCAACCGGTCCTACGCCACTATCTCTTTCGTGCCTCTAACCGGGCTCAGGAAATGGGTCCGCCGAGCCAATAATTTTTTTTACGACATTTTATCTACCAAGATCTTTTTGAGAAATTATTGTAACTAATGTAAAAAAGTTTAGATCCTGAATAAAATATGGGCCAAAGCAGAAAGTTATCTTAACGCTAAAAAACCCAAAAGAGCCAAGCCACTTTTAAAACAACTATATGGCATTGCACCTCATGAACCGGCAGTAACTTTTAATTTTGGCGCTTGTCTCTATGAGATAGGTAACAATTTGGAAGCCCACTCTTACATCAAGAAAGTTGCCGACCAGGCTCCTCAACAACCAAATATTTTGATGCTTCTTTTAGTACCACTTGATAATCGCGCGTGTTTTCTTAATGGCGATCAAAAGCTTATTTTCTTCCACTTTAATGCATTAATTTGTAACAAATTTATTCAACTATTTGGAAAAATCGGCAGAAATCTGACCCAATTCTGAATTTTGCATAACAATTTGATCATTTGGTGACAGCCATTGGCACTCAACCATGCTACCCAAAAGAACAAATTCCCCGGCTTTCAATTGACGTCCAAGATCATTCAGATTGTTTGCCAGCCAAGCCAAGGCATTCAGTGGGTGACCCATGATATCAGCCCCCTGTCCACTGCCAACTTCTTCGCCGTTGACAATAGTACGCCCAACCAATCCGGCTAAATCAATGTTTTGCCAATCAGCTACCTCAGGTCCTAAGACACAGGCGCTTTGGAAAAAATCATCAACGATCATACTTTCCGTCGTCAAAGTTCTGAAATCAGCGTAGCGGTCGTCCACGATTTCCATGGCCGCCCGGCAACTTTGAATAGCTGAACGGATATTCTGACTATCGTAGTGCTGTGATTTAGGCGGCAAATCCTGACCGAGAGTCACGGCAATTTCACATTCAACACCGACGTGATTGAAATTTGCGTAAAGTCCCTCCAAATGGTCAAAATGTACGGAGTGCTCCATTACGCCGCCCGAGCACGGATGATCAATCGACATAAATTTTTGCATTATTGGTGTCGTACACCCGATTTTCCAGCCGACGTGCTTACCTAATCCAGCTTTTGTCAAGCCGCTGTGCAATTCAAATTGCAGTTGGTAGGCTTCGGCTTCATCCTGCGGTTGCTCGTTTGGCACAAAGCCTGGCCAGGGTCCCGGGCGCAATCGATTTTCGATGAGGGGGCGAAGACTATCCCGCACTTTCTACATTCTCCACTAGCTGTACGGTAAAAATCGCCGGATCAATCGGCTTGGTGATATATCCGGCAACACCCCGCGCTTCTGCTTGTTCTTTCCAGTGGACGGCTTGGCGCGTCGAAACCTTTATAATTTTAGTTTCGTCCAATTCTTTTTTCTGGCGAATTTTATCAAATAATTCGAGGCCATCCAGAGCTTCAATCATCAAATCCGTTAAGATGAAATCTGGCCGCATGGCCATGATATCAGATTCCACTTGTTCTCCGGAAACGTTGGAGCCCACTTCATGACCATTGCTTTCTAGCACAGCCGTCATAACTTCGATTACTACATGGTCGTCATCGACGATGAATATTTTCACCTGGCAGTCCTTATTCTGAAGCCAGCAAAACGAGATCATCACGGTAAAATTTATGAATTATTTTAGTCTGAAAGGTAGCCAGCAGCAATCAATTCATGTGCTTATTGATTGCAGCCACTAATATTTCAGGCGAGATAGACTAGTAGGAACAAGGGCCTCTATTAAGCTCGATGCTTTGCCTTTCCAAGAATTTAGAGATATTAATGGAAAGTTATCATACCTGTCAGGAGACACCTATGACGAGTCGTTAGATGGAGAAAAAGGGTCTTTCTACCGTGGGCGTGTCGATATTGCACCATCAGAATTCTCAAAGCTTCCAAACGATTTCCGCTTAATACCCAGAATGACTGCTAGTGCTGACATGAAGGTTGAAAAAAAGAGTTACCACTTACCTGACCGATCCTATTATGAAAGGATTTTCTTCGGCATTCAGTGAGCCTGATTGAGGGTTGATAATCTCACCAGATCCGCACGGGATTTACAAAACGATGCGAGCAGAACACCTAAGATTCTGATGAGATCAATCATAATAGCAAATATAAATACTCAAGCACCTAGTTCACAGAATTTTTTTTATTCTAAGTTTTTAGTAGAGACAGGGACAATTGTAACAAAGTCCTAAGGTTGATTGCTAGCTTTCAATAATTTAGCTTCTTGAAGCTATTGGTCCTTAACCAACAAAAGTAATTTTATGACGAAGGGAATATCTTATGAAAATTAGCGCAGCCGTTACTCGAGCAGTCAAATCATCGATGACTATTGAACAATTGGAATTGAAAGAACCACGCGCTGATGAGATTCTCGTTCGTTTGGTTGCCACTGGGGTGTGTCACACGGATATCGCCATGCGCGATCAAGCCTACCCGGTTCCGCAGCCAATTGTTCTTGGTCATGAAGGAGCTGGCGTTGTTGAGGCCATTGGAGCCGGCGTCAGCAAAGTTTCGCCTGGGGACCATGTCGTCATGACCTATAATTCATGCGGCCATTGCCCGTGTTGTATCGATGACGCGGCGACCTATTGTCATGATTTTTTTGGTTATAATTTTGCAGGCGGTCGGCCCGATGGTAGCAGTCCAATCAGTAACGATGACGGCCCTATCCACGGTAACTTCTTTGGCCAATCTTCCTTTGCCACCCACTCGATATGCCATGAGCGCAATATTGTAAAAGTGCGTGATGACGCACCACTTGAGTTGCTTGGACCACTCGCCTGTGGAGTTCAAACTGGGGCTGGTGCAATTATCAATGTGCTTGAGATCGGTGTGGGTGCCACTCTGGCCGTTTTCGGCACGGGTTCGGTTGGGTTAAGCGGAGTGATGGCCGCTCGTCTCATGGGTGCAACGACTATTATTGGTATAGATCTGAACGATGACAGATTGGTGCTGGCAAAAAAACTTGGTTGCACCCACACGATAAATGCCAGCGGTGAAAACCCAGTCGAAAGAATTATGGAAATTACAGGTACTGGTGTGGATTTCTGTTTTGAGACAACTGGTGCGCCTGCAGTCATCCGTCAAGCTATGGAGAGTCTCACCTTGCGTGGAACCTGCGGAATTGTTGGTGCGTCACCAATTGGCACGGAAATTTCTTTGGACGTTGTTCATCTCATGACCGCAGGACGCTCGATCCGAGGTATCGTCGAAGGAGAATCAAACCCGGATATCTTTATCCCGGCTTTGATTGACCTTTATATGCAGGGGCAGTTTCCATTCGATAAGCTGATCACATTTTATCCGTTCGAAGACATCAATCAGGCGATTGACGATTCAGAATCCGGCAAAGTGCTAAAATCTGTTGTTCGTATGAACAATGTAGAGTAAAAAATTCTACAAGAATATACTGATATACAGGTGGTGTTCAGCTAATGGAAAATTTTGATTATATAGTAGTAGGCGGAGGGTCTTCAGGTTGTGTTGCGGCCTCTCGCCTGTCTGAAGACCCAGGCGTTCGCGTTCTTTTGCTCGAAAGCGGGCGAAACGACACCAGCA
>CAJWIB010000107.1 GCA_913041095.1 uncultured Rhodospirillaceae bacterium
AAGGCCTATCAGATCTATGAAAACGTTAAAGCCGATGAGGGGAAGTAGACGTTGGAGGCATGTTCTGGGCACCTCTATCTTGGAGCTGAGCCTATAAATTGTGAGATATAGCTGCTTCTTGCGATCCGATTTTACCTATTTTGTCACCCCGGACTTGATCAGTATTCCTGGATTCCCGCTTTCGCCGGAATGACGGTTGGGAGAAATAGTTTTTCTCTCCCTTGATGGGGGAGGATTAAGGTGGGGGTGTGGATAAATGGATACACGGATCAAGTCCGCGCAATACGGTAGTTGTTATTAAAAGTTAACCGACAGCCGATTAACTATATTTTGTGAACTTTGTGGCTAATTGTTTGCGAATTAATGGGGACACGTACCAAGTATATGTCCCCATAATTTAGCCGCCAGATAAATTAACTCAATTTCGCTTCAATGGCATCCCAGATATCGGCTTCGAGCTTGACCCCATCGAAGCGATTGATCTCCTGCAAACACGTCGGTGAAGTGACGTTGATCTCGGTCATGTAATCGCCGATCACATCGATGCCGACAAAGATCAAGCCGCGCTCTTTGAGCGTTGGCCCAATGGCCGTACAAATCTCCTCTTCACGGGGCGTCAGCGTGCTTTGTAAGGCGGTGCCGCCGACATGGAGATTAGAGCGGGATTCACCTGCCGTCGGCACCCGGTTTAAGGCACCGGCCGCCTTACCATCGATCAGGATGATGCGCTTGTCGCCCTGGCGGACAGCAGGTTCATAGCGCTGGACAATAATCGGCTCCCGGTAAAGCCCTGTGAAAAGTTCCAGCAATGAATTCAGGTTTTCATCCTCCGGGCCGATGTGAAAGACCCCAGCCCCGCCATTACCGAACAGCGGCTTAATAATGAGGTCTTGATGCTCGGTGCGAAAGGCCAGGATTTGTTCCTGATTGGTGGTGATCAGGGTTGGCGGCATAAGGTCTGGGAAATGAGTGACAAAAAGTTTTTCCGGCGCATTTCTGACATGAACCGGGTCATTGACGACAAGGGTTTCGGGGTGAATATGCTCCAGCAAATGAGTCGCCGTAATATAGGACATATCGAAAGGCGGGTCCTGGCGCATCAGCACAACATCGACCGTGGTGAGGTCAATCCACTGTTGCTTGCCCAAAGTAAAATGATTACCTTCTTCCGGGCGAACTTCCAATGACCGGGCCCCCGCCATCACCCGGCCGCTTTTGAGCGCTAGATCCTGGGTCAGATAATGATAGAGCGAATGGCTCCGCGCCTGAGCTTCGAGCGCCATTACGAAAGTGCTATCGGAGGAAATATCGATCACATCGATTGGGTCCATTTGGATGGCGACTTTTAGGCTCATATTATTTTTTCCGGCTGGTGCGTTAAATTAATAATTTTTGACCCGCACATGGCTGATGACATTGCGGACAAATTTGACACTGGCGGCGTGTTGTTTGGCGCGTTTGTGTTCAGCTTCATTTTGGGCAATGCCGATCAAATAAACCGTGCCGTTGACCGTTTCGACCACATAATTGATCGAAAAGATATCTCCATCAAAGGTCATCTTTGATTTCACCTGGGCGGTGATCCAGCTGTCCTGTGCGATATCCGATATGCCGGAGTTTTTACCCACTTGAATTTCATTCAGGACCGCTTTGACGCCGTCAACTTCCCAAACAAGCTTAACTGCCTGGTCGGTGATTTTGGTTTCAGTGCTGGCGCCGGTCAGCAGCACTCGGCCTTCATAAACCTCCGCTCCGATGGTTGAGGTCAGCTTAAAACCAGCTTTAACAAATTTCTCCAGCACTTGGGCCTCGATCTCCAGATCGCTTACCCGCCCTTTGAGCCCGCGTTCCTGAACCGCGGCAACGCCCACTGTTGCGCCAGCGCCAACCACGGCGGCGCAGCCTGACAAAATGGACGACAGCGCCAACATCGATGTCAGGAGTAAAACGGGAGCTGAAAGCATAAATTTTGTTAGCCGGGTCATCTCGATAATTCCTTAGCAATAAAAATCAATAGTCTTTGACGCAGTATAGTGCCATTTTACTAACTGAAAGCTAATCTACCAAACCTTGTTGTAAACAGGCCCAACCCGGCAAATTTCGGATAATTGGTTGTATAGGCGAGCGCCGCCCGTCCGATCCGCCAACGCCGGATAATGATATCAATTTTGCCCAAAGGCGAGTGCAATTGACGGGCCAAAATGCGACAATCTTTGAGGCGCAACAGGCCGGCGGCGACATGTTCGGCCATGGCGCCAAATTTTATCACTCTTAATTTGGCGGTCATTTTTTTGCCAGCTCCAGTGCGCGGGCATATATTTGGCGCTTCGCCACGCCGGTTTCCCGGGCTAGTTCGGCGGCAACGTCACGCACTGAATTATCGGGCAATGCCTGGCGGATCAGTTCATCAAGCTTGGCTTCAGTTAAGGCGGCTTTTTTTAGCGGCGGGCCAATAACGATGACAATCTCGCCTTTGGGGGCACCGGTTTCCTGATAATGGTTGCTAAGCTCAGACAACGACCCCCGGCGAATTTCCTCATGAAGTTTGGTGAGCTCGCGGGTTACCGCAGCGGGGCGGTCGCCTAGTTGTTCCGCCATATCGGCAAGCGCTGCCGCCAGTCGTTTGGCTGATTCGTAAAAAATCAAAGTGGCCGGAACTTCGGCAAGTCCTGCAAGCTCTTGCGTGCGCTGTTTGGATTTGGCTGGCAAAAAGCCGGCAAATAAAAACCGGTCGGTCGGCAGGCCGGACAGAATAAGACCGGTTATCGCAGCATTAGCGCCGGGCGCCGCGGTAATTTCTAATCCCTGGAGGATGCACTCATTGACCAGCCTAAAGCCGGGATCGGAAATTGCCGGCGTACCGGCATCGGAAACCAGAGCGACTGCTCCACCCGCTTTGATTATACGCAGCAAACCCGGGCGTGCCCGTTTGGCGTTATGTTCGTGATAGGCTTTCATAGCAGTGTCTATGGCATGACGAGAGAGAATTTTTCCGGTTACTCGCGTATCTTCGCAGGCGATAACGTCAACATTTTGCAGTATTTCAATACCGCGCAAGCTTAAATCTTGCAAATTTCCAATCGGTGTGGCGACGAGATACAGCCCGGCTTTAAGCAAATTCTTTTGTGACCCAGCACTTGGTTTACTTCTCTTGGAGCCTTCGTTAGTTTTAGCAGATGAACGTCTGGCAGATTTTTTTGCGGAAAATTTTTCCTGGTCCATCACTGGTTGCCCTATTGCTGCTGGTGCCCACTTTGGGTGCCTGTGTCAAGCAACAGTTGAACCAATTCCCGCAAGATAGGCAAGGGGCTAATGCCGCCCAACCGCAATTGGCGCAGAACCCGCTGCCGCAGGGTAAACAATTGGTCAGCCAGCAGGGAACCATTACCGCGCCGCCGCCTAATCCGGAGGTAACGTTGGGCCCGGTGGTTGAGCCGAAGCCAAATGAAATTGAATCGCCCCAGAATCAATCAGAGGATCCAAGCCTCGCGCCACTTAATAAAAAACGCTTTACCGCACCCCCTGCCCTGCCGTTAAACTCCGGCGTACCGCGGGTTGCGATCCTGCTGCCGCTCTCCGGCCAGCATGCTAAACTTGGCCAGGCAATGCTGAACGCTGCGCAAATGGCGCTGTTTCATTTTGCCGGTAAACAGTTTGAATTACTACCGCAAGATACCCAAGGCATGCCCATTGGTGCCGCCGATGCGGCAGCACTGGCGATTGGTGATGGTGCTTCGCTTATATTGGGCCCGCTTTTTGCCGGTTCCGTCGAGGCGATTGCACCGGCAGCACGCGCTGCCGGGATAAAAGTCATCGCTTTTTCCAATGACCGCGCCGTCGCCGGCAATGGCGTCTTTACCATGGGATTTATACCCAGCGAGCAGGTCAAACGGGTGGTCACATTTGCTATTCAACGGGGCGTCAGGCGTTTTGCTGTTCTAGCTCCCGATAATAATTACGGTGTCACCATTGCTGATGCGCTGAAGCAGACCGCCGAGCTTCATGGTGCAGAAGTCACCAAACAAGCGTTTTACGATCCCTATATCACTGATTTTGCTCAGATTATCAAAGACTTAGCAGATTATGATGCGCGCCGGGCAACCTTACTGGAAGAACGCAAATTGCTTCAAATACGCGAGGATGAAGTGGCCAAACAGGCGCTCAAGCGGCTGAAAAACCTGCTAACTTTGGGAGATGTTAGTTTTGATGCGTTGTTGATTGCCGATGGCGGTAAAAGATTACAGTCCATTGCCGCCCTGCTACCGTATTACGATATTGATCCAAAAAAAATTAGAATGCTTGGCACCGGCCTGTGGGATGCACCGGGAATTGGCTCTGAACCTGCCTTGGTCGGAGGTTGGTATGCGGCGCCTGCCGAGCGGGAAAGGCGGGATTTTGTACGCCAATATAAAAATATTTACGGCGAATTTCCGCCGCGCTTGGCAACCTTGGCGTATGATGCGACGGCATTAGCAGCGGTTTTTGCCCAAAATAATGCGCCTGCCGCCAACAACGATGATGCCGTTGGTGAAAAACCGGCAAACGCCATCTTTGATAATTCTGAAATAACTACCCCGCAAGGCTTTTCCGGGCGGGATGGAATCTTCCGGTTTTTGGACACAGGCGTTGTTGAGCGTGGCTTATCGGTCCACGAAGTGCGCGAACGCGGCACCAAAATCACCAGCCGGGCGCCGAAAAATTTTGAGGGTAGAACAAATTAAGGCGACCTTCATGAGAGCAAATGGGAGATCACGGCGTTAAGGCGTTGGCGGCCTGCTGGCGCGGCTTTTAAAATATTATCTTGAAATGTAATAAAGCCTTCATTTTCAAGAGCTTGAAGACGAGATTGATCTAGAGATAAGGCTAGATCACTATTTGTTAAGCGGCGATAATGCTCAGACGAGAGACCTTCGGATAGACGTAAGCTCATCAAAATAATTTCATTCCGCCGCTCTTCAGAAGTCAGCGGTGTACGTTTTTGCTGGCCTAATCCCTTAGACCGAGCCAATTCCAGCCATTTCCCGGGCTCCCGGACATTCTGGATCATATCGGTGTTGTCGTCTCTTGTCAGACGGCCATGAGCGCCGGGACCTATACCAAGATAATCCTGGCCCCGCCAATAGACCAGATTATGCCGGCATTCCTGGGACTTCCGGGCATGATTTGAAATCTCATAAGCCGGCATTCCAGCCTGATCCAGCAATTCCTGGGTAATTTCAAAAAGCGCGCCGCCAATATCCTCGTTCGCCGCGGCAATCCGGTCTTTGTGAAACGCAGTGCCGGGCTCAATTGTCAGTTGATAGAGCGACACATGATCCACGGCAAGTTTAAGCGCCTCGCTCAATTCAGACCGCCAATTTGCCGGCGTTTGATCCGGCAAGGCGTAAATCAGATCAAACGACAGACGATCAAAGAATTTGGCGGCCGTTTCAATGGCTTGGCGCGCATCTGCGGCATTATGGAGCCGGCCTAAGAAGTGGAGCGCTTGATCATTGAAACTTTGAACCCCAACCGACAGACGATTGATACCAGCCTGCCTAAAGTCTTGAAATAATGGGGTTTCCGAGGATGATGGATTGGCTTCAGCGGTAATTTCGAGATCTTCAGAGCAGTTCCACAAACGGTCAATTTCGGTTAAAATCTCCCCGATCACCTGCGGTTTCATCAAAGATGGTGTTCCGCCGCCAAAAAACACGCTGGTTACAACACGATCCGGCATATTGTTAGCGTAGTATCTGAGTTCACTGAGATAAGCCTTTAGCCACTGGTCATGGTTGATGGTGTCTTGGACATGACTGTTAAAGTCACAATAGGGGCATTTCCGGGCGCAAAATGGCCAGTGAACATAAATCCCGAAGGCTGGTTTAATCTTGACCATAACCTAATTAAAACAAAGAGTTACGAGTTTATTAAAGGCATCTGCCCGATGGCTTATCCTGTGTTTTTCGTTCTGATTCATCTCGCCAAAGGTTAATTGATAATTAATCGGAACAAATATTGGATCATAACCGAAACCTTTTTCTCCCCGGGGTGGAAAAGTCAAGCTGCCATTGACCGTGCCTTCGAGAGTTTCAACCTGGTGATCGGGCCAGCATAGGCTTAAAGAGCAGGTAAAATAAGCGTTCTGGCCTTCCGGGTTTATACCCTTCGTTTTAATGGCTTGGCGGACTTTATTCATTGCGTAATTGAAATCTTTATCGGAACCGGTTGGATTTTCAGCCCATCTGGCAGAATAAATGCCGGGATCACCGTCCAATACCGGGACGACAAGCCCGGAATCATCGGCTAAAGCCGGCAAATCTGCACCTTTTGCCGCTGCACGGGCCTTCAATTCCGCATTGACGCTGAAAGTGTCGCCGTCTTCAACCGGTTCTGGCAGTCCGAGCTCTCCGGCTGAAACCACCTCAACGCCAAATGGGCTCAATAAATTATTGATTTCATGAACTTTTCTTGGATTATGACTGGCAATAACCAGCTTTTTTTCGGTAAATTTCCGCGCCATTAGAGGCCGAGGACCGATTTTTGAATATCAATCAGTTCGCCAACGCCTTTTTTAGCCAACGCCAGCATTTCCAGCAAATGCGCCTCGGAAAACGGCTGATCCTCCGCCGTGCCTTGAATTTCAACAATTTCGGCTGTGCCGGTGAGAATAAAATTGGCATCTGCCTCGGCATTACTGTCTTCCGGATAATCGAGATCAAGCACCGCTGTGTCTTCATAAATACCGCAGGAAACCGCGGCGAGTTGTCCGAGCAGCGGGATTTCCTTAATGACGCCAAGTTCGACCAAATTCTGACTGGCCAGATTCAACGCCACATAGCCGCCGGTAATCGAAGCCGTGCGAGTGCCGCCATCGGCTTGAATGACATCGCAATCAATCCGTACCTGCATTTCACCGAGCGCCTTCAGATCGGTAATTGCCCGCAACGAGCGGCCAATTAGGCGCTGAATTTCATGGGTTCTGCCGCCTTGGCCGCCCCGTGTTGCCTCCCGGTTGATGCGCGAATTGGTCGAGCGGGGCAGCATGCCGTATTCCGCCGTCACCCAACCGTGACCGGCATCCCGAAGCCAGGGTGGCACGCGGTCTTCAACGGTTGCCGTACAGATAACATGAGTGTCGCCAAACTTAATCAGGCACGAGCCCTCGGCATGTTTGTTAAAATTAGGCTCGATTGTGACGTCTCGCATTTGATTGGGCGCGCGGCCGGATGGACGCATAGATATTCCTTCCTCAACGACATGAAATTGGTTCCGGCAAACTAACGAAGCTTGGTGCCAAGGTCTAGCGGATAAAAAATTGGATTAAATTTCGTAGCCGTTGACGTAGGCCAACTGCAAAACTACATTCCGCCCAGCTTTTAATGTTTAAGAAAATAGATATGAACACCAAACGCCCAGTCATCTCCGCGCTCAATAACCGCTCACGGGAAATATTTATGAAAATCGTCGAATCTTTTGTCGAGACTGGGGAGCCGATCGGCTCGCGCTCCCTATCCCAGCAACTCTCGACCAGCCTGTCACCGGCTACTATCCGCAATGTGATGGCGGATCTGGAGGATTTCGGCCTATTGTTTGCACCCCACACCTCGGCTGGCCGCATGCCGACGGATACAGGTTTGCGCATGTTCGTTGACGGTTTGCTTGAAATTGGCAATTTGACGTCAGATGAGCTGGACGATCTCGAAAGCCGCTTGGCCGGCACAGGAAAAAGCGTCGAAGGTGTTTTGGAAGAAGCTGGCACGACGTTGTCCGGTCTTTCAAACTGTGCCGGTATGGTCTTGGCACCGAACACAGATTCTGCGCTCAAGCATATTGAGTTCGTTAATCTCAGGCCGGGCCGCGCTTTGGTGGTCATGGTGACAGCGGAGGGCGTTGTTGAAAATCGCATTATTGAAGTGCCCAGAGATATTCCCACCTCAGCCTTTACCGAGGCAACCAATTATCTGAACGCTCGTTTGATCGGCCGCACCATCAATGAAGCGCGCCTGGCGATCAATACTGAGATCGAGCAAAGCAAAAATCAGCTCAACACGCTCTCGGCCAAAGTTGTCGAAGCTGGATTGGCGACCTGGGCGGGTGATGCGGATGCGGGCAATGTTCCCGGTACGCTGATTGTCCGTGGTCAGGCGAACTTGC
>CAJWIB010000108.1 GCA_913041095.1 uncultured Rhodospirillaceae bacterium
CAGCAGAGCATGCGGCGCTCTGCCGTCAATAATAACTGCCGCATCGACACCATCATCAACCGCTTTGAGACAGGTTTCAACTTTTGGAATCATACCGCCTTGGATCGCCCCATCTTTAATCATTTGCCGGGCCTGCTTAGCATCCATTTTGCTAATCAGTTTACCATCCACATCAAGGACACCAGCGACGTCGGTGAGCAGCAGTAAACGCTTTGCTGTCATCGCAGCGGCAATAGCGCCGGCTGCGGTATCGGCATTGATGTTATAGGTTTCACCTTTTTCCCCAGCGCCAATTGGTGCGATCACCGGGATCATGTCGGATTCTTTAAAAATATCCAATACATGAGTTGAGATGCTTTTCGGCTCGCCGACAAAACCTAGGTCGAGTATTTTTTCGATATTTGAATCTGAGTCGCGTTGAGTGCGTTGGACTTTGGCGGCTTTAATCAAATTACCGTCTTTGCCCGAAAGGCCAACGGCATAGCCACCCGCATCATTGATGGCTGCCGCGATCTGTTTATTGATCGTGCCGGCTAATACCATTTCCACCACTTCGACCGTAGCTGCGTCCGTGACCCTTAGGCCATCGACAAAAGAGGATTGAATTTTCAGTTGGTCCAGCATCTTGGCAATTTGCGGACCGCCACCGTGTACGACAATGGGATTAATCCCAACATGCGCCAATAGCACGATATCAGCGGCGAACAGACCTGCCAGTTCTTTATCACCCATCGCGTGCCCGCCATACTTAATGACAAATGTTTCACCCGCATGACGCCGCATATAAGGTAGCGCTTCGCCTAATACAGCTGCCTGGGCAAGTGATTTTTCTTTAAGTTTGTCCTCTTTTTTACTCATAGTTCTATGCTTTAATTCATAATTCCTATTTGGGCGCGCGACTTTAGCCTAACTCGCCTGAAATACAAAGTGAAAATCACCAATGATTTTATGAAGTTAGCTGGCTAACGTTGCCAAGGCCGCCCGCATTTCTTCGATGCCCAGGGATTTAAACGAGCTGGTGACTAATATCTCCGGATGTGCAGCGACGTGTTTGGTAATTTCTTTATCGGTTTTGGCGAGCAATTTCTCGAGCTCGGTTGCTTTGATTTTATCACATTTGGTCAACACGATTTGATAGGCGACAGCCGCTTCATCCATCAATGCCATTACCTCGCGGTCGGTGTCTTTGAGGCCGTGCCGTGAATCAATCAGTAAACAAACGCGGCGCAATCGAACGCGACCTTTCAGATAGCTTTTAATCAGCCGGGTCCATTGGTCAACTACTGATTTGGCAGCTTTGGCGTAACCGTAGCCAGGCAGATCCGTCAGCATCATCCGGCCACCGAGATCAAAAAAGTTTACCTGCTGAGTGCGTCCGGGGGTATTGGACGTGCGGGCTAGGTTTTTACGTCCGGTTAAAGCGTTCAGTAAACTGGACTTGCCAACATTGGACCGCCCGGCAAAGGCGATTTCAGGTAGATCGGTATCCGGTAGTTGGTTAAAGCTCGCGGCACTGATAAGGAAATCGCAATTTTGGGTGAATAATAATCGGCCAGACTCAAGATCAGGTGCTTCCGTATCCGTCTCCATCAGGCCTTTCCCAACGTGTGTTTGAGCGAGCGGTTAGCTTTTTTTCTTAGAGGGACCACCACCGATTGGCACTCCGGCTTTGCGCATGATGACATATTGCTGCAGCACCGAAAGCGCATTGTTCCAGGCCCAATAGATCACCAGGCCAGCCGGGAAACGGGCCAGCATAAAGGTGAACATAATCGGCAGGAACATAAAGATTTTTGCCTGGGTTGGATCGGGCGGCGGTGGATTCAGTTTTTGCTGAATAAACATTGTCACACCCATAATGATTGGCCAGACGCCAATTGCCAGAATCTCCGGCGGTGTCCAGTTGATCAAACCGAAAAGATTAATCGGCGTCAGCGGATCGGCAGCGGATAAATCTTTAATCCAGCCGTAGAACGGCGCGTGACGTAGCTCAATGGTGACAAACACCACTTTATAAAGTGCAAAAAACACCGGGATCTGCGGCAAAATCGGCAAACAACCAGAAGCCGGGTTGGCTTTTTCGCGTTTGTACATCGCCATCATTTCTTGATTTAACCGCGCCTTATCATCCTTAAAGCGCTCGCGCAGTTTGAGCATTTCCGGCTGCAGCAGTTTCATTTTACTCATGGCGCGATAGGATTTGTTGGCGAGTGGGAAGAACGCCAGCTTAATCAATACTGTCAGCAGTAGGATCGAAAGACCCATATTGCCGAGAAAGCCGTTGAAATAAGCCAGGGCAAAAAAGATTGGCTTGGTCAGGAATTCAAACCAGCCCCAATCAATGGCCAGATCAAACCGGGTAATGTTGAGCTGATCTCGGTAGTCGATAATCAGTTGAGCTTCTTTGGCACCGGCAAAAAAGCGGCTGCCGGTTTCGCCAGTCGCACCCGGGGCAATCGTTTGGGCCGCGCCTCTGAAATCAACCTGGTAATTATCGAGATTCTTTTGCAGCTGATCAGAAAAGCGATTATCGGCGGCTGTTTTTTGGTCAGGAATCAGGGCGGTCAGCCAGTATTTATCGGTGATGCCGATCCAGCCGCCTTTGGATTTGTTTTGAATCAACTTGCTTTCCTGAATTTCGTCGTAGTCAATTTCTTTCAACACGCCGTCAAAGACACCCAAGAGGCCTTCATGAAGGATATAAAAATCGGTAATTTCTGGTGTGCCGGTCCGGGAGATACGGCCAAAGGGGAAAACCGTGACTAGCTTGCTGCCGCTATTTACGACTCGCTGCTTGACCGTGAACATGTAATTATCATCCAGTGAAATGTCCTGAATGAACTTTACGCCATCGGTATTTTGCCAACTCAGTGATACCGGTGATCGGGGTGCCAGGGTCTGATTGTTTACCGTCCAGACGGTTGCTGCATCGGGAGTTTTGGTATCAGCCGAGACCCAGCCGAAATCAGCATAGTACGGATTAGCACTGCCAAACGGTAACAACAGGGAAATATTTTTGCTGCCTTCCTCTATGGTTTCCCGGTAGTCGTTCAAAATAAGATCATCAAACCGAGCGCCGACCAATGAGATTGAACCACGGAGGCGGGGTGAAATAATTTTCAATCGTGGCGAAGCTGCGAGGGCCTTTCTTAACACCTCAGCCTGTTGAGCAGTGCTATCGGCTCCACCCGGTACTGGAACTGTCATACCGGGCGCAGCCGGGGCGCTCGGTGCCGAACCAGGAGTCGCTGTTGATGTTGCTGGCGTGCCCGGTGTTGATGGGGTACCCGGTTTGGTTTGAGCCGCTTTTTGCTGTTCGGCGGTTAAGGTTTCCTCGGGAGGCCGTTGACTCGCGCTCCACCACTGAAAGCCGATCATGATGAGGGCCGACAGCGCGATGGCGAGAAACAGGTTTTTTTGTTCCATGGTTTTTTAATTTCCTGACTTTATCTCTCTACGGCAGTCCCGACGTATGTGTGGCGGAAAATTTTTGTGAATTTATTTCATTTGAAGAATTTGCGCGCTCGGTATATCCGTGCATCGGCTCTTCTGCAACCGTCTTTTCCGTTATTTTTGCTCCGTTTTTCCCAGGTGTTTTTAGAGGCACCGGATCGTAGCTGCTGCTGCCCCAGGGGTTACAGCGTAAAACCCGCTTTAAGGCCAGCCAAAAGCCCAGAAAAGGTCCATGAATATCAATTGCTTCGACGGCATATTGAGAACAAGTCGGCAGATGGCGGCACGAACCCGGCAGGACCGGTGAGATCAACCATTGATAAGCGCGAATGAATAAGAAAAAAAATCCGCGAAAAAAATGCCTGACCAAAGTCATGATTTTTCCTCATAGGCATCAAGCTTTTTGAGGGCTTTTTCGAGGTCAGCCTTAAGTTCAGGGAAGCTCCGTTTAAACGCCTTCTGGCGGCCGATGATAACAAAATCCCGATGAGGCCGGGCGTGGTTGGGCAGCACCGCCGCTGCCGCTGCCCTGAGGCGCCGTTTAACGCGGTTTCTGACTACGGCGTTGCCAACTTTCTTACTAACTGTAAAACCCAGCCGAATCGGCTCATACTTTTCGGTATAGCGTTCATTTTCGCTATGTTCACGCATTTGTAAAACCAGACCGGGCTGGGCGTGGCGCAGGCGCGTTGAAGCGACCCTCAGAAACTCCGGGCGTTCTTTCAAGCGTTCTATTGGATAGGCCACCACTGGACCGCCACGATCTCAGGGCGTTAGGCAGAAAGGCTTTTGCGACCTTTGGCACGGCGTTTGGCAATAATTCGACGCCCGGTGACGGTAGCCATACGGGAGCGGAAGCCATGACGACGTTTGCGCACAAGGTTGCTCGGTTGAAAAGTGCGTTTCACTGAACTTCTCCGAAAAAATTTCTTTGCGGTTATACTAAAATCCACAAAACTTTAGGATTAGGTGAACCGTTAAAAGCAAGGCCCGGTGTATACGTTCTCGGACCCTATAAGTCAACGATACTTCGCACAAAGAATTAAAGCTTTCAAATCGGCTTCACGCAATGGTGACTGTAGGAAAGAGGCTCGATTGCGTAATAAATGCCTCGAATTTACCTACATGTATTATAAAGGTAAAAGAGACCCCGCATGTATTTCATTATTTGAACAGATTTCCAGGATTATATGACCGAAAACACCACCTCTGAAACCACCGGCAGCAAGCTTGCCAATGAGACTCAATCCACCAAACAAATCCGAGCCGTTTTGTCTCTGTGTCGCCCAAGCCACAAAACGCCGTCTGCGTCAAAGTCCAGGATGATGGCCTGGCTTGCCGGATAAAGCAAAAGACAATCTTTTTACGCTGTTTATTAGCTCAACTAAAAAAGATAGCACAGGACTTGGCTTGGTTATTGCGCGCGAAGTAATGCGCACCCATGGCGGTAATCTCAACGTGTTAAAAACCGGTGATGAGGGCACAATCTTTGGTATCGAATTGCCGGAGAATATCAAAGAAGGTGCTGCGTTGTAGTATCAGCGCCGTCCTAATCCCCTAAGGTGACGCCTTCGCGCCGGGGATCAGCGCCACCGTATAGTTTGCCGTCCTTGGTTTTTAAAATACCGTGGAGGCCGCTGGTCAATTTGCGGATGCGGACTTTGTGGCCAAGCTTTTCGAGCGCCGGTTTGAGCACTTCCAGGTTGCTGCCTTTTTCAATATCGGTCGAGCCGTTGCGGTTGATGAAATGTGGCAAATCAATCGCTGCCTGAATGCCCATTTTCCAATCCAATGCCGCAATCAAAGTTTTGGCGACATAGCCGATAATGCGTGAGCCGCCCGGCGAGCCAATTGCCATAACCAACTTGCCGCTGCCGTCAACTACCAGCGTTGGGCTCATCGATGAGCGCGGACGTTTTTTAGGTTGTACTCTATTGGCAATTACTTTGCTGTTTACCACCGGTACAAAAGAAAAGTCAGTGAGTTGATTATTGAGCAAAAAACCCCGCACCATCAGCCGTGAGCCAAAAGTATTTTCAATGCTCGATGTCATGGCAACCGCATTACCGTTGCCATCGACAACACTAATATGAGATGTCGACTCCCCTTCGTGCGCCGTATAGGTGCCAAACAGATGAGCGGTCTTGAGCTTCACTTTACCTGGTTTGGCTTTACCCATCGATTGGGTTTTCGAGATAAGCTTTGCGCGTTTGGCAAGATAGCCGGGATCGATGAGCCGGTTTTTCGGTACGGTGATAAAATCATCATCAGCGAGATACTTATTGCGATCTGCAAAGGCCAGCCGTCCTGCTTCGGCGATTATGTGAATGGCTTCGGCGGAACCTGGAATAAGGCGAGACATATCAGTGCTCTGTAAAAGCCCCAAGATTTGCAGAGTGGTAATACCGCCGGACGTCGGAGGCGGCATGCCACAGATCATCCAAATGCGATAGAACGAACACACTGGGGAGCGCATTTTGGCCTGATAACCGGTGAGGTCCGCATTGGTCATCCGCCCGGGGTTAAGGGACGCACCCTGTACAGTCTTGACAATATCTTCGGCAATCTTGCCTTTATAAAATGCATCGGCCCCATCCTTGGCGATTTGGCGTAAGGTATCAGCCAGGGGTTTATTGATTAGCAGACTGCCGACAGGTTTGGCGAAGCCGACGCTATCAAAAAAGAAGGCTTTTGACAGACTGAATTTTTTTAGATGGCGGTCTATTTTAACCAAGGTATGAAGTCTTTTCGAAATTTTAAAGCCTTCATCGGCAAGCTTGATTGCCGGTTCAAACAATCTGGCCCAGGCGAGCTTACCGTTTTTTTTATGGGCGAGTTCCATCATTCGCAGTGCCCCCGGCACACCTACCGAAAGGCCGCCGGGCACCACATCATGGAAATTAGGCTGTGAGCCATCTTTCTTAAGGAACATATCGCCAGTCGCCGCAGCCGGTGCGGTTTCCCTTCCGTCATAAGCTTCAATGGCACGGGATTTTGCTTGGTAATGCATTAAAAAAGCGCCGCCACCGATTCCGGAGGATTGCGGTTCGACCACGTTCAAGGCGAGTTGGGTCGCAATTACGGCATCAACCGCAGAACCACCGGCACGTAATATCTCAAGTCCTGCCTGGGCCGCCAGCGGATTTGCCGCCGCCACCATATATTTTTGCGCCACGGTCGAGGAGCGGTTGACGGGGCCAGTAAATCTATTAGACGCCGTTTCCGGTGTCGCTCTAGCATCCTTATTGGTTTCCACTTGGATCGTTTGATTACTGGCTTTTTCATTTACTTGATTACTGATCTGCAAATCGCCTCCACAAGCTGATAAAATCATGAGGCTGGCTAAAATGGTCAGCTTTGAGCGGATAGGTGTGCGGCTGTACAGTCCCAGCATGAGTGAATTTTCCCTTATATTCTTATTATCGAGCACTTTTTGTGGTGTTTTGGTGATAATGACCGACTTTATTGATCAATCTTAAGGATTAAGCTGGAATTTAGCAGTAAAAAAATGTTTTTTATAGGGCATACGTTAAAAATAATGCTAGTGCTGGTGAATTTTGGCACTATGTGATATGTCAGCAGCCTGATTTCAATTGAGCCTGCCGATTTATTTAAGGAGAGCAGAGCATGAGTACTAACAGCACCTTAAAAATTGTCCCTAAACCCAGTTCAAAAAAGAATAGTGGCCGCCGCGTAACGGTACCAGACATTACCAACCGCAAAGGTGGTGAGCCGGTGGTAAGCCTAACCGCTTACACGGCGCCGATGGCAAAAATTCTTGATCCGCATTGCGATTTTCTGCTGGTCGGTGATTCCTTAGGTATGGTTTTGTATGGCCTTGAGTCAACGCTTGGCGTGACGCTTGATATGGCGATCAATCATGGAGCGGCTGTGGTTAGAGGTTCCACGCAGGCTTGTGTTATTGTCGATATGCCGTTTGGCACTTACCAGGAAAGTCCTGAACAGGCTTATCGGAACTGCGCCAAAGTGATGATTGAAGCCGGTTGTTCAGCAGTAAAAATTGAGGGTGGCACCGAAATGGCTGAGACCGTCCAATTCCTCGTGGAGCGTGGTATTCCGGTGATGGGTCATGTTGGCTTGAAACCACAGTCGGTCAATGTCGCCGGCGGCTATCGTGCTCATGGACGCAACCAGGATGAGGCGGCCAAAGTCAAAAAAGATGCCCACGCGATTGCCGATGCAGGGGCCTTCTCAATTGTCATCGAGGGTGTGGTCGAACATCTGGCGGCAGAAATTACCCGTGACATCTCGACTGTGACGATCGGTATCGGAGCCTCAGCGGCCTGTGACGGACAGATTCTGGTGACTGAAGACGCCATGGGTATGTTTACTGATTTCACGCCGAAATTCGTCAAGCGGTTTGCTGAGATTGGTGACCAGATGGATAAAGCAGCCGCCGATTATGCCAAGGAAGTTAAAGCCCGGATCTTTCCTGCCGATGAGCATTGCTACGGCAAAAAATAATTACCTGGAAATACATGTCTAATGATATTGAGATTGTCCGAACGGTTGCTGATCTCCGGCAGCGGCTGACGGCGTGGCGGCAGGATGGCCTAACCGTTGGGCTGGTGCCAACCATGGGGGCGCTGCATGACGGCCATTTTTCGCTGGTTGAGCAAGCTGTTCAATCAAATGACCGCACCATCACCAGCCTG
>CAJWIB010000109.1 GCA_913041095.1 uncultured Rhodospirillaceae bacterium
GTGCTCGCCGATGGCACGCTGCACACCGAAGTTGAACTCGCTGACGTGAAATTTGCAGCCGCAACATTGCTCGAACATGGTGCTCAATCGGTTTGTATTTTCTTCATAAACAGCTATGCCAATGATGCCAATGAAAAAGCGGCAATCAGCATTGTCAAAGAAATTTGGCCGAACGAACACATAACTGCATCGTCTGAAATTCTGCCAGAGATCAGGGAATTTGAACGCTGCTCCACGGCGACCCTTAACGCCTATCTGCAGCCTAATATAGGTGACTATCTCGAGCGTCTTAAAGGCGGCTTGAAAGATGATGGTTTCACTGGTGAGATTTTGATTGTGCAATCCAACGGTGGCGTCATGTCGGTTGATACGGCGCGTCATTTCCCGGTGCGCACGGCCCTTTCCGGTCCGGCGGCCGGCGTTATTGCTGGTGCCCATATCGGCGCCAGCGCCGGCTTCCCAAATCTCATTACCTGCGATATGGGCGGCACCAGTTTTGATGTGTCGCTGGTTGCTGACGGGGAAAGTGCGCTAGCGGCTCAAACGGCTGTTGATTTCGGCATGGTTGTCCGCACGCCAATGATTGAAATCACCACCATTGGTGCCGGTGGTGGCTCGATCGCTTGGGTCGACCGGGGTGGGCTGTTGCAGATCGGTCCTGAAAGTGCGGGCTCTTATCCGGGACCGGTGTGTTATGGCCTGGGTAATGACCGACCGACCGTTACTGATGCCAATGTCGTAATGGGCCGCATCAATGCAGAAAAACCGATTGGCGGCAAACTTGACCGGCTGGATGTTGAGGCTGCCAAAGCTGCTATTCAAGCCCATGTCGCCGATCCGTTAAGCATTGATGTCATGGAGGCTGCTGAGGCAATCATCCGCGTCGCCAATGCCAAGATGTCAGGCGCGATCCGGCTGGTCTCGGTTGAACGCGGACATAATCCTGAAAAATTTGTCGCTATGCCGTTCGGCGGAGGTGGCGCCCTGCATACCGGCGCGTTGATTAAAGAGGTTGGACTTTCAAAAGCACTGGTGCCGCGTTTCCCCGGTGTCACCTCTGCGCTCGGCTGCGTCATTGCTGATATGCGCTTTGACCGGGTGCATACGTTAAACAACATGCTCGATGATCTCGATCTCGACATACTGACCCGGGAAATGATTGAAACTGCGGAAGATGGTGAGCAGCGTTTGAAGGAAGCTGGTATGACCTTCGAAGGTATTGAGCATTTGTTCGAGTTGGATATGCTCTATGTCGGCCAAACTCATACCGTCGCTGTGCGTCTCCCGCTTAATTTCATAAATATCAAAGCTGGAATTGACCGCGACATCATCCAATCCTCCTTTGAAGATGCCTACCGCAATGCCTTCGGCCGTTTGCTCGAAGGCATTGGTGTGCGGGTGCTTAATCTGCGGGTTGCAGTGATTGGCCGGCGGCCAAAATTCGATTTGTCGATGTTAGGGCCTTCAGGTGACGGTTCACTTGAAGACGCCAAAACAGCTACGCGGCGGGTCTGGATTGATGGCAATTGGTGGGAGGCCGATGTTTACGCCAGATTGGACGTGCCGAAAAACGCCGTTGTGCTGGGCCCGGCTTTATTAGAGCAACCGGACACAACAATTTTTATCGACCCGGACTTAGAAGGTTTAGTTGACCGCTTCGGTAATCTGGTTATTTCGAGGAAAGAAACTTGAGCATGAACAATACAGCTCTCGTTCTGGTTGATATGCAAAATGATTTTTTGCACGCTGACGGCGCCTATGCGCGGGGAGGCGCAACATCGGAACACATTGCCGCTCTCCCCACCAAGCTGAAACCGGTCGCCGAGGCGGTGCGTAACGCCGGTGGCTGGGTTATCTCGACGCATTTCACCTTGGTGCCGGGCAAAGGGGACAAGCCATTTATTGCCGAACATCTCAAAGAGCTTCGCCCGTTCCTAACCAAAGGTGATTTTGTCCCCGGCGGTTTCGGTCACGCGCTGATTGATGATCTTGCACCGGCTGATCTGGCGGTCGAGAAGATCGCCTATTCTGCGTTCCATATGAGCCGGCTGGAATGGATGCTCAAACAAGCTGGAATCACGGATTTAATATTTGGCGGCATTGTCACCAATGGCGGTGTCGCCTCAACGGTCCGGGACGCCCATGTCCATGGCTATCATTGTACGGTTCTGTCTGATGGCTGCGCAGCGTTCGATCCGGCTGTCCACGAAGTCTCCATCGAAGCGCTTCGAAGCGTCGCTGAAATCACAAGCTGCGCAGAAGTAATATCAAAACTGGGTTGAATCAGCCGGTTGGTACGTGCACGGTTTCGTGGCTCAAATCGATACTGCACCCATGAAGCAGATCTTCAGCATTGCGTAACGAAAGAGGACTCCTGACATACATCATCACAGCAAGGCGGATAATCTCAGGCGATGTTTTGAAATAGCGGAATAGATTGCGATTTTTTATCCAAAAACATTATGAAAATGCTACAATGAGGTCAAAGTGGGATTTACTCTGACAAAATCGTCCTTTGGCTTAATTTCCTAAATTCAATCCTCAATTATTGGGCGAGAGATTCGGCGCCGTCGTCGCTCGTCGCCAGCATAAAGCCGTTCAGGAAAGCGACTTTCCGCTCGACGGAGTTTTCGATATGGGTTAGTTGCGCGTCATCCAAATGGCGGTACTTGCCGGACAGGTTTAAATACTCCTCGACCGGCAGGGGGTCATCGGTAGAATGGGTAAATCTCAAACCCTCGTCGGGGGCAAACTCCCACAAGGTGACAAAATTCGTCTCCACTGCCTTGCGGCAAACCTCGTTGGTTGACTCGGATGGGATGCGCCAGCCCGTCGGGCACGGCGAATAGACATGCAGATAGGCCATACCGCGCTTGGCGGCGGCGAGCGCTTTATCCAGCTTTTCGTAGTAGTCGTCCATGAACGCCAGCGATGCCGTCGCCACATATTCACAATTATGCATCATCATGATGACCGGCATGTTCTTGGCGTCCTGGGTCTTGCCGTGCAGAGTTTCGCCAACTGGCGTGGTCGAGGTCCAGGAACCGAAGGAGGTGCTGCCTGAACGCTGCATGCCGGTGTTCATGTAGCCTTCGTTGTCGACGCAAATGTAGAGCATCTGTTCGCCCCGTTCGGCGGCGCCGGAGAGGGACTGGAAGCCCGCATCGACAGTGCCGCCATCGCCCGCCAAGGCGACCATGGTGACGTCCCGGCCAATGCGGTTATAATAGCGCTTGGCGCCCGCCAGCATCGAGGCAGTATTGGTTAAAAGGGGGTGAAAAACGGGAATTTTTGAACCCGTCTTGCCATTGAAGCCGACCGTGCCCATGCCGGCGATGCAGCCCGGGGGCGTGGCGACGACAGCGTTGGAGCCAATTTTACGCATCGTATGGCGGATCAGAAGCTCTGAATTACAGCCTTGGCAGGCGGCAAGTCCCGGTACGAACAGATCTTCCAATTCGCCGTAATTATTATAAATCTCCGCCGATCTATTATATTCGAGGGCACCGGTCGGGCAGGACTTAACACAAGCAGGATCACCGTCGCACATGTCGCATTTCATGACATGACCTGCGGCGGCGTTATAAGTAATTCCGCCATAGGCACAGCCGACCGTGCAAAGCAGGCAATCGACGCATTTTTCGGCATCCCAGGGAACGACGCCGGTTTTGTGGTTCTTGGTCAAAGACCCGGACGGACAATTCAAGACGCATTTCGGGTCGCCGCATTGCCGGCACAAAGCCAATTCGAAGCTATCGTTGGCGGCGATACTCGGCACGATTTTAAGGCGCGAATGCAGGGTGTCAGCGGTACCGGATTTAGCTCCGGCGCAGACCGTCATGCACTCGCCGCAGCCGTCGCATTTATCCTGGTGAAAAGCAATTGTGTTGTGACTGTGGCCCAAGGGTTTGTCCTTTCCCAATATCGCTTGCTTAACGCCATGTCCGCGACATCAAATCACGGCCGGTATCGGTTGGATTGCTCAAAAACTCTTCCTTCACCGGCTCTAAATCCACACGCTGGAGCACGAGCTGCCACATGATACCGGGATCGAAATCCGTGTTGATACCGGATATGCCGAGCAAGCATCCCTCGCCGATAAGGATTTTCTGGTACGTCATCTCTTCCTCGTTAACATTCAGTAAGACTTCGGTGTCTTTGGGAAGCGCATTTTCGTCGCTAACACCAACCGAAATCGCCTGATTGCCGAAGAAACCATACGTATTGAGCGGTACGCCTCCCGGGTAGGGATTGATGGCTGGATCGTTAATCATCGACATGCCGGCGATGCGTCCTTGTTCCACCGCCGCCGGTAGAATGCCGCCGACGGATTTTTCACCGCTGTAAAAATTCACCGCCTGGGCGACATCGCCGGCAGCCCAAATATTGGCAATATTCGTCGCCATGCAATCATTGACCAAAATGCCCTGATCGGTTTCCACCGGACCGTCCTCCAGATAAGAGATGACAGGCGCAACACCGGTGCAAACCAGCAATAAATCGGCAGTGATTTCATCACCGCTATCGAGACTTACTTTGGCACCCTCGCCATCCGGCGCCGCACCGACGACAGTGTTGCCGATCCGCATGGCAACGCCATTTTCGATAAAAGTCTGTTCGATGATCTTGGCGGCTTCAGCGTCGAAATAACCTGGTAGAACCTGGGGCCGCATTTCAACGATGGTAACCTGAACACCGACTTTGATCAGATTTTCAGCCGCATGCATGCCGATCAACCCGCCACCCAAAACGACCGCCGATTTGGCGCTCTCCAGAGCGGCGTGCAAATTGACAGCGTCGTCCATGGTGCGAAGCACATGGTAGGGCGTGTCCGTCAAGCCTGGTATCGGCGGAATTGCGGGCGCAGCACCGGTCGCCAGTAATAGTTTTTCGTATTGCCATTCTTGGCCGTTCTGCAGGGTGACAGAGTTATTGTCCACATCGAGCGTACTCAAGCCAGCGCCGCTAATAAAATTCACCTTGTTCTGGGCAAAAAACTCATCGTCGCGCAATTTCACCTTTTCTGGTTTTGACTGGCCGGACACGATATAAGGGAGAACCGTCGGTGAATAGGGCAGATGGTCGTCCTTGGTTACCAGGGTAAGGCTGCCATCTTGATCCAGCATGCGAATTGAATTGAGCGCCGAAAGAGCGGCGTGAGAACAGCCGGCAATAAGATATTTTGTCTGTTCCATAATCCTCGTTATCCGTTTACTCGTTCTCGTTCAGCCAGACCGGGCTTTCGGTCATGTCGCCAGCGAGTTGATTGCCAGTGGCTTCAATCACGCGGGCGAAATGTTCGCCGGTGATATCCGAACCTGCCAGACCGCCGATGAAGCTGATGGCCGGGATGCGTTCTTTCAATTGGTATAAAGCCGCCTGAATTTCCTGAAAAACCGGGCCGCAGTTCCAAGCAAAACTAACCGATCGGTCAACCACGCCGATGGCCTTGACCTTGGTCAGCGTGTTTCTCAGAGCCTCCATGGGGAAGGGGCGGAACGTCTTAACTCTGATCAGGCCAACTTTTTGGCCTTGTTCGCGAGCAACATCGACAGCGTCTTTACCGGCGCCCGACATGCTGCCAATGGTGACGATCGCATAGTCGGCATCATCAAGCCGGTATTCCTCGATCAGCGGTGCATAGCACCGGCCGAATTTGCGCTCCCATTCTTCATGGGTTTCAGTAATGACCCGCAAGGCGTTTTGCATGCCGGCGCAATGACCCTGGCGGTAGCGCACAAAAGTGCTTGGTCCACCGGGGCCCTCTCCACCCGTCAGAGGGTCAACCGACATCGGTCGGTCAGGGTCGAGGGCAACATGCCAGTTGGTGTCTTTGTCACCCAGAAAATCATCCACCATTTCCTGTTCCGGCAGGAAAACCTTGGTCACGCCATAAGACAGGTAGTTGCCGTCATGGCAGATATTGACCGGTAGCATGACGTCCCGATGCTCGGCGATGCGGAAGGCCATGATCAGCGAATCCAAGACTTCCTGAACACTTTCACAGTAAATTTGAATCCATCCGGTTTCGCGCAGCATCATGGCGTCCTGTTGACCACCCCAGACGCTTTGCGGCGTCAAACCGTCGCGGGTGACCACCGACATTACAATCGGCAGGCGCATGCCGGGCGTCCGTACATAGGGTTCGAACATATAATATAAGCCAGGGCCACACGTCGCCGTATAGGTCCGGGCACCAGCCAGACAGGCGCCGTGCAAGACCGACATGACGCTGTGCTCGCCCTCCACGTCCATCAGGTCAGCGTCGATTTTCCCGTCGGCGATAAATTGCGAGACATATTCGACTAAAGAAGACTGAGGGGTGATGGGATAGACCGCCACCATGTCCGGTTTGGCCAGGGAAACTGCCCAGGCGGCGGCTTCATTACCGTCGCAGACAATGGACTTGGGCTCGTTGGTCAGTGCTGCATCTGGCATGATCAGTCTTCCGTTTCAATAACCATGGCAATGGCGTTGTGCGGGCATTCGATAGCGCAGATGCCGCAACCTTTACAGGAATCGTATGAAATATCGAACCAGGCGGCCATCTCGATAATGCATTGCACCGGACAAAGCAGCCAGCAGGTAGCGCATTTGACGCATTTTTCGCGGTCAACGACGGGGCGTTCTGAGCGCCAGTCACCAGGCAGCATGGTAATCAGTTCGGTGCCGATGGGACACAGGTCGTTGGGGATCGTCGCTGGATCAAAACGGGGGCGAGCTTGTTTTAGCATGGCACCTTCTTCAATTGATCTGGTGAACTTGGGTTTCGTTATAGCCACGTTCGATGGCCGCCATATTCTGATCCAGTCCGGCGTCGCGGAAGTTTGCCGTCGTCAAACCTTCTTTAAGGGAATCGAGAGAGACCATGCCCGAGGTTTTGGCAAAAGCGCCCAGCATAATCGAATTGGTGATCGGTTTATTAAAGATATCGAGGGCTATGCCGAAGGCGTCGCACAAGCCAAGCTTGGCCACGGTTTCTGGTATATCGAGATTGTCGAGACTTTTTTTCGTCGCCTGCACCCAGATGCCGCCATTGCGGAAGCCCTTGAATATGTCAACGGCCCTGGAAATGGTCGGGTCGATGCAGATAATATTGTCCGGGTTATAGATATTGGTGACCGTCCGGATTTCCTTGTCGTCGACGCGCAGAAAGGCGGTCACCGGCGCGCCGCGCCGCTCAAAGCCGAAAGACGGAATGGCGAGCGCGAACTGGCCTTCTTCAACAATCGCCTTGGCCAATATCTTTGACGCCATGACGGTGCCCTGGCCGCCTCGGCCATGAATGCGTATTTCCTGAATGCCCGTCTCCTTGTTTCCGAATTCATCATATTCATAAAGTTCGTGATATTATTGAAGCATAAATTTGGCGCCATATTGTTGATTTAGATCAATCAACGGCAAAGTTTTTTGGTGTTCAGATACGCGAATGTTATCGATTCAAATATTTGGACAAAATAGTTAAAATCCAGCATGACCATAGTTAATATTTACACGCATATGTTTAGCAGTGCCTGGCTTGAGATGCTGCACGAACGTGGCGGTCTAACCTATGCGCTGGCACCATAAATTATGGCCGCAACTATCTGATCGAATAAGGAACCGCGGCCCGCGCCTTAGAAAAAGTTACCAGCAATTATGACGCGCGTATTATCGAGATGGACACACATAGCATTGATGTATCGATCATCTCACTCACTTCACAAAATTGGTATCTTTTGCCGTTGACCTTGACCAGATTGTTGAACAGGTAAGCAAGGCCTATACTTGAATTATGGTGGTTGGCCACCGATCTAACAGAATTTGGACCGCTCAGTGGTCTCGAGACCGGTCCTAAAACTAACTTCTACGACAAGCCGGTTGGGACACTGTCAATTTAACTAATTCCACGAGGAACCAAGGATAAGTCGCCAACTAGCGGCCTCAACGTAAATATCCCGAGATGCTAATATTTTCAAGCGACTACTTGATACCATCAATAGCTTCTTTAGGAAGGCCCGCGCGGGCCCAAGGGCCATATACTCTTAGATACTCCGGCAAATGCAGCACACCATCTTTGTTTGCGTCCATGCGCGTAAATATTTGGGTGGCTATCGTACGATTAGAAAAGTAGGCGCTCTGCTCG
>CAJWIB010000110.1 GCA_913041095.1 uncultured Rhodospirillaceae bacterium
CGTTTGGTCAGATCAGCCAGAAACATTTTATCGTTTTCGCATTTGAGTAATAATTTCTGCAATGCTTTTTCATTCCCTACGGGATAATAACCCGAGTAGTCTTTACCCAGCATCCCTACATTACCGTTAATTTTTGACGCAATTACTGGCACGCCGGCGACCAGCGCTTCAGAAACAACATTGGCCCCGCCCTCGGACAAAGACGTAATAATCATCAGATTGGTTTTGCCCAGCTCGCGGCGCACTTGCCATCCGGCCTTCTCTCCCTGCCAAAGATAGCGCGGATTACGTTTCATTTCGGCCAGACCCCTTTTCTCCCAAGCGTTATTGTGAGCCTTACCCATATGAATCAGCCGAAGCTTTGAACTTTCCGATACGTCCCGGAGCGCCAGGGCGCCTCTTAAGGGATCTTTGACATCCCGCACATGGCCAATCAGGCAAATATCAAAATGCATTTTGGCCGGTCGGCGTTTTTTAGGTAATGGCGGCGCTGACTGATAAATCACATGAAGTTTCTGGTGGAACTTTTTGGGTGTAACATCAATGGTCAGATCATGCAGACAAACCAGTGCATCGGCAGTTTCCATCGCTGCCAAAGTTGGTTCTGGATCAGTTCGGATAAATTCATTGATATCGGTACCAGTTAAAGCCAAAACCAGCGGATGATTAGGGTAAATATCCCGAAACAATTTAATCTGGCTTGCACTCCGCCACGCATGCAGCGCAACCATCAGATCTGCATTTTGACCTTCATATTCAACTGCAATCTCAACGCGATGGCCCAAATCACGCAAAATACGTGCCCAGCGGAGTGCCGTAGTGCGATTTCCGTTCTTTGACCTTTTTTTTGCCGGTGTGATTAGGCTAATCTTCATTTGAGTTTCCACATATTTCCCTGACGGAAAGATATTATGACTGAAATTGTCAGCACACAAACTTTAGTAGATTTACTCGAAGACGCGAATTCACGAACTCTTGAACTGGTCGATGGACTCGATAGTGATCAGATCATCGGCCCCCAACTGTCGATCGTAAATCCATTGCTGTGGGAAATTGGTCATGTTGGCTGGTTTTATGAACAATTTATTCTACGCATGCTTTACGGTAGTAAAAAAACGCTTGAGAACGGTGATGATATATATGATTCAATCGCCATTGAGCATGGCGTGCGATGGGATTTACCGCTTTTGCCACTTCCCGACTCACTCAAATATATTGATGAAGTTCGAGACCGCCTGATCGACCGGCTCGGTGAAATTTCAGCTAATAATATGGCAAGTGAACAGGATAGCTTTATTTATCCTTTTGCCACCTTCCACGAAGATATGCACACGGAAGCCTATACCTATACCCGCAACACGCTTGAATATCCGCAGCCGGAATTTGCTGCAGCCAAGGAGCTTACCAAAGCAGAGCTTGAAACAGGACCTCTGCCGGGTGATGTCGAAATACCCGGCGGTACATTTTTGCTGGGCTCCACCCCAGATGATCCTTTTTTGTTTGATAACGAGAAATGGGGCCACGATGTTACTGTCTATCCGTTCCAAATGGCCAACGCGCCTGTCACCAATGAAGACTTCGCTGCTTTTGTCGCCGATGATGGCTATCAACGCCGTGATCTATGGCACGACATCGGCTGGGGTTGGCGCCAACGTGCCAAGGCTGAGCATCCGGTTTATTGGATTGCGGATGGTAAAGACAGTTGGCAGATGCGCCACTTTGATCAAAACGTCGACCTGCCCCTGCACCAGCCGCTTATTCATGTGAACTGGTATGAAGCCAGCGCCTACTGTAAATGGGCAAGCCGCCGCTTGCCGACCGAGATCGAGTGGGAAGTGGCAGCGACGACCGAACCGGTCAATGGCGGCAAAGAATTTTCCAAAACCAAACGCCGCTATCCTTGGGGAGATGCTGGCGGGAGTAATGCCGCCACTCTCTCCCGCGCTAATCTAGATGGCCGGGGTCTTGGCTGTGTCGATGTCGCCGCATTTGCCGAAGGCGATAGTGCCTGGGGTATTCGTCAAATGCTCGGCAATGTCTGGGAATGGACTAACAGCAATTTCGAACCCTATCCAGGTTTTAAAGTCGATGCCTATAAAGAATATTCCGAACCGGTCTTTGGTACCCGCAAAGTTTTGCGCGGCGGTGCTTGGGCAACTAGGAGCCGCATGGTCAATAGTAAGTACCGTAATTTTTTCACGCCGGAACGCCGCGACATTTATAGCGGATTTCGGACTTGTGCGCCGCATAATTGGCCTTAAAATCAGGCTTTGGTCCAAAGGATTAAATTAATTTCGACAAAAGGGCGCGGAAACGCTTGAATTCGTTTGTTAAAATAGGGAGGCTATTTAGCCGATGACTACCATGACCTCAGCATTGCTGCGGACCAACCGACTATTCGGTGACCGGCCAGCTGTGATTGATACTGAAATGAATCTCACTTGGAGCGAACATATTGGACGCATCCAAAAACTAGCCGGCGCACTTTCCAATCTAGGCGTCCAGAAAGGTGACCGTTTCGGCATTATTGGACCAAATTCTTTTCGTTATACGGAGTTGATGTATGCCGGCTTTTGGGCTGGCGCCATTGCCGTACCGATCAACCATCGTCTCGCAGTGCCGGAAATTCTTCATATTCTCGATGATGCGGAGTGCAAGCTGCTGGCACTCGGTGATGACTATCTGAGCCTCACCGACGATGAACAGCTGGCACCTTGGCGGGATAAAAGAATAGCCATTGGTGCGACCTCGCCAGATAAAGATGTGCCGGCTATGGACGATTTGCTCAACGCGGCTAACCCGGCTGAGCCGCAAGACCCAGATGAAAATGATCTGGCTCTTATGCTCTATACCGGCGGTACGACAGGGCGTAGTAAAGGCGTCCTGCTCACTCACCGCAATATTTTTTCCAATGGCTGGCAAGTCATCAATGCGATGGATATCGTCAAAGAGGATATTTATCTCCATGTCGCGCCGATGTTTCACGCCGCTGATTTGCTCGCCACCGGCTTCACCATCAACGGCTGCGCCCATTCCTATGTGCCGGTTTTCACCCCCACCGGTGTGCTGCAAGCCATTCAGGATTATAAAGTTACCCAAGCCATGATGGCACCGACCATGATCATTATGATTTTGGAAGATCCGACCTTTGATGATTACGATATCTCCACCTATCGCAATTTGTTTTATGGCTCCTCGCCAATGGCTGCTGAATGGGTCGAAAAATCAATCCAGCGCTTCACCAATGCCGAAGTCCAGCAAGGTTATGGCCTGACCGAAACCTCGCCTATTGTAACCACCTTAGATGCCGATGTTCACCGCAACGCCGTTGAGAGTGGCGACACCAGTATTCTAAGAGCCGCTGGCCGCCCGGTCATTGGCATCGATCTTAAAATTCTTGATGATGACGGTAATGAAGTACCAACTGGAGAAGCCGGCGAGGTCTGTGTCCGCGGTCCGAATGTCACACAGGGCTATCTCAACCGGCCGGAAGAAAATGAAAAAGCGTTTAAAAACGGCTGGTTCCACACCGGCGATGTTGGTCGGGTCGATGAAAATGGCTTTATGTTCCTGATGGATCGCAAGAAAGACATGATTGTCAGTGGCGGCGAAAATATCTACACCTCTGAAGTTGAGGCAGCGCTTTATAAACATCCGGACGTGTTCGAATGTGCGGTGATTGGTATACCGGATGACAAATATGGCGAAGCATTATTCGCCGTCATTGTCACGGTACCCGGCGAGACTCTCACTGAAGATATTATTATCGAACATTGCCGCGAGCTTATTGCCGGCTACAAAGTTCCGCGTCAAATGGATTTTGTTGAGGAACTGCCAAAAAGCGCAATGTCTAAAATACTTAAAAATGAACTCAGGGATATTTACGGCAATAAATAGCGCTTGAGAACAATAACGCGATAAACGGGGAGGATCTACAGTCCATGGGACAATTTGCATTTGGGCAATCCGTTGCAAGAACAGAAGACCCGCGTCTGCTGACTGGGCGCGGCAACTACGTTAACGATGTGAGCTTGCACCGCCAGGCCCACGGCCATGTGCTACGTTCTCCTCATCCGCACGCTAAAATATTATCGATAGATACAGCAGAGGCTGAAGCGGCACCCGGTGTGATCGCTGTTTTAACCGGTGCCGATATTCAAGCCGATGGGCTGGGCGTGACCAAAGTCAATTTTCAGCACAAGCGCGCCGATGGCTCTCCGCTTTACAGTGTGCCTCATCCTGGATTGGTGACCGACCGGGTGCGTTTTGTCGGTGATTATGTCGCCTTTATAGTTGCCAAAACCGTGGCTCAAGCCAAGGATGCGGCGGAACTTGTCATGGTCGATTACCAGCCGCTTGAAGCAATTACTGATACTGCTTCGGCACCTGAAGAAGGCAGTCCCGCTGTATGGGACGATTGCCCCGACAATATTTCCTGCATTATTCATCAAGGCGATAAAGATGCGACGGATGCAGCGTTTGAAAAAGCCGATACAATGATCAAACAGCGATTTGTCATCAACCGGATTTCAGCTAATCCGATGGAAATGCGGGGCTGCGTCGGTATCTATGACCAACGAGAAGACCGCTATATCATCTATAATGATATTCAAGCACCCCACGCCTTACGACAAGTCTTGTCTGAAGACATTTTTAAAGTACCGCAAAAAGACGTACAGGTGATCGCCGGCAATGTTGGCGGCGCCTTCGGCATGAAAGGCCCTACCTATCCCGAAATTCGTCTTTGCGCCTGGGCTTCGAAACGAATTGGCCGACCGGTCAAATGGAGTTGTGAACGTAGTGAAGCCTTCCAGTCGGATGAGCATTGCCGCGATAATGTTTCAAAAGCCGAAATGGCGCTTACCAGTGACGGTAAGTTCCTAGGCCTGCGCATCAACACTATCGTTAATCACGGTGCCTATTTGTCGCAAGACCGCCATCTGCTGTCATCTTTCTTAAATGTGGGCTGCTTGGCTGGCGTCTACACGACGCCCGCCATTCACGTCACCGTTCGTAATGTTTTCACGAATACCAATTCGACCTCGCCGTATCGCGGAGCGGGACGTCCGGAAGCCGCCTATATCATCGAAAGCATGGCGGATTTAGCGGCAAAAGAGCTTGGCCTGGATAAAACCGAAATTCGTCGCCGCAACATTATTCCGGTTGATGCAATGCCATTTAAGACCGGCCTGATCTACACCTATGACTGCGGCGAGTTCGAAAAGAATATGGACCGGGTCATGGAAATGATCGATTATGCCGGCTTTGAAGCCCGTCGCGAAGAAGCCAGAACACGCAGCAAGCTGCGTGGCATTGCAATCTCAAATTCGATTGAGCGGGCCGGTGCACCTTTTCCGGAAACCGTTGAAATTCGCTTTGATCCAACGGGAACGGTGACGATATTTGCCGGCACCAAAGATCAGGGGCAAGGCCATGACACGATGTATAAGCAGCTTTTGTCGGATAAATTGGGCATTGATACCGATGATGTCCGGTTAGTCGACGGCGATACCGATAAAGTTACCTATGGCCTCGGTACCTTCGGCTCCCGCTCAGCCATCATTGGCGGTTCGGCATTGCATGTGGCAGCTGACAAAATCATCGAGAAAGGCACCAAGATTGCAGCGCAGGTTCTCGAAGCCGCCGAAGCGGATATTACATTTGAAGACGGTCAATTTAGAATTGCCGGTACGGACCGATCACTTGACGTGCAGGAAATTGCCAAAATTGCTTATAACCCGATTCGCATGCCAAAAGGAATTGAGCCCGGCTTTGCTGAGACCGGTACTTTTGATCTTCTGCAGACAACTTTTCCCAATGGCTGCCATGGTGTCGAAGTCGAGATCGACGAAGAAACGGGCAAAACCGAACTCGTTAGCTATTACATCGTTGACGATGTTGGCAATGTCATTAATCCATTGATGCTCAAAGGCCAGATTTATGGTGGCGTTGTCCAAGGCGTCGGCCAAGCGCTGATGGAAGATATCGCTTTTGATCCGGATTCTGGTCAGCTGTTATCCGGCTCCTTTATGGATTACGCTATGCCACGCGCCGATGATATGTGTGCGATGAAAGTTGAAAGCAATCCAGTAGTTACAAAAGCCAATCCGCTTGGCGTTAAAGGTGCCGGTGAAGCGGGCTGTGTTGGCGCTTTGCCCGCTGTCATTAGCGCCATTACCGATGCGCTATCGGTTTATGGCATCGATTACATCGAAATGCCGGCGACAGCGGAACGGGTTTGGCAAGCTATCCAAAGCGCCAAAGCTGTATAATAATAAAAAACTATATGGGGAGATGATTGTGCCTGATATTGATACAGATAAATTCCGGCTTAGACGGTTTATTGAGAAGCTCGACAGCCTGGGTGAAGTCACGACAATAGAAGAGCCAGTTGATCTCGCCGACCTCGCTGCGCAAATCGAAGACATCGAAAAAGCCGTTCTGTTTAAATCAGTTGGCCCGGAAAAATTCGAGCTGGTCGCCAATGTCAATGGCAGCCGTAGCCGCTTAGCCGCCGCCTTTGAAGTTGATGAAGCTGATGTAATAACTGAGTTCCAACGCCGTCTCGACACACCGCAGCCCATCGTCGACGTGGCCGAGGGTGATGCGCCGGTTCAAAAAATTATAATTGAAGAGGACGACGTTGATCTTACTAAACTGCCCTTTTACATTCACCACGAATTTGACGGTAGTACTTATTTGTCCTCCGGTATTGACTATGCGATCGATCCTGAAACCGGTACGACCAATGTCGGCTGCCGGCGGCTCAGCCTTCGAGATGCCAAGACAACCGGCACCAATGTCACGGCACCGTCAGATTTAAAACGCATCTATCAAGGCTGCGTTGCGCGTGGTGAAAAACTGCCGATTAGTTTTGCTGTCGGCTCACACCCAATCGATTTTATGGCAGCAGGCATGCGCATACCGGCTGACGAAATTTCCTTGGTCAGCACGTTGCGTGGTGAACCACTACCGTTGGTTAAATGCCTCACCAATGACATTCGTATTCCCGCCGATGCGGAAATGATCATCGAGGGCTATTTCGATGAGCGTGGCTATGTCGAGCCTGATGGACCATTTGGCGAATATGTCGGCTTCTATGGGCCGATGCATATGGACCCGGTCTTCCATGTCACTGCCATCACCATGCGGGAAGACATGCTGCATCAAAGCCTGCTGCATGGCTCGGGTCACCATATCCACCGGGCAGAGTCAGTGCAGTTACTGACCATCCGCCAGGAAGCCCAAATTTTTAAAACCCTCCGCATGATGGGCGTTCAGGTTATTGATGTTTATGTGCCGCCAGGCTCCGCCGAAGGTCAGAATGTACGTATTTCGATCAAGCAGATGCGGCCAGGCCAGGCACGCAATTGTATCGCCGCCGTTTTCGGAGCAGTGTTTGGTGCCAAGCATGTTTTTATCACCGATGAAGACGTCAATATCAGAGATGAACACAGCTTCGAGTGGGCATTCGTCTCCCGCTTTCAAGCCGACCGCGATATGGTGATCTTTGAAGGCATGATGGGCATGCCGATGGACCCGTCATTGGACAGCAAGGATATCATCGGCACCAAAGCCGGTTTTGATCTCACCCTACCCCTGCAAAGCCGGGGCAAACTTTCCATGCGCGTTGCTTCAGCACCTAAACTGGAAGGGGCTGCTCGCTATCAAACTGTGCCCCAGGCTTTAGAAGAAAACGCTCCGATGTTTTTTTCCGAGATAGTCGATGCGCTTGGTAGCCGGGATGGCAGGGAGATCGCCGTTCAACTCGATGAATTGCGCGCTGATGGTAAACTCATGCGTAATGCAGATGGCCAGTATCTGCTGGGCCAAGCCGAAAAAGGCACGACTGGTCTGCACGGACCCCAACATGACGATCCGAATGCGCATACCTAGGGGGGATTTACGGTGAAGTTTGGATTATTTGGCGGCACAATGAGACCACGAATATCACCCTTACCAAACATGGTTTTTTCTTTCGCACTTTGCACCGCATAGCCGTAAGCAATCCAGTCAACAAACGAGACTCCCAGTCCCGGTATCCGAGCGATTGGCAAGCCGCTTCATTAACATCAAGTTTTTTACCGCTGTGGTTATGAATGAAAAAGGCA
>CAJWIB010000111.1 GCA_913041095.1 uncultured Rhodospirillaceae bacterium
CAAGCCCGGAAATTATCGGCCATATTTAGTGAGAAAATTTTCGAGCTTATCTAGACTTATATCCGTTATTTAAATCCCTGGCGCATTTCTGAGCGGATAAACTCAGCACGTTTAACGCCTTCAGCCGTGTCTCCCTTCTCCGCCATCGCAATATGCGATACCGGTATTATCTCATTGAATTTCAGAATCTGAGCCCTAGCGAATTACAGCATCTCCACTAGCCTGCCCTTAATGACTTTCCGGGTCGCCGTTATAGGCATGGCGTCAATAATTTCTAAACGTTCGGGCCATTTGGTTTTCATAATGTCTTTCGAATTCAAAAATTCTCTTACATTATCCAAAGTCATGGTTTTATCCGGTGCCATGACCAGAAACAAACAAGCCCGCTCCCCCAGCAGCTTGTCGGGCATGGGCACCATCGCCGATTGGAGCACATCGAGGCGTTCATCTAAGAGGATCTCAATGTCTAGAGGATTTATCTTGATGCCGCCTCGATTGATGATGTCTTTGACACGCCCGGTCATAGCCACATTGTCACCTTCATCAATGATGACCATATCTCCAGTCTTGAACCAGCCGTCTTCGGTAAAGGAAGAGGCATTCGCTTTGTCGTTGAGATAGTAACTAGCGAACAGGAACGGTCCTCGATATTCTAATTCTCCTTCCTCACCCGGTCCCAGGATATTGCCGTCTTCGTCCACCGCGCGGACCTCATGGCCAATAGGTGGCGTGCCCAGATATTTTTTACGGTCTTCAAAATTGGCATCAAGAGGCAGTAGGATCGGCATCATGGTTTCCGTCATGCCCCAGATTTGAAGAGCTTTGCCATTGGGGCATGATTCCTCAATGGTATGCATGACTTCCGGTGTGCAGGTGGCGCCGCCCATATAAATATACTTGAGCGTTTCGGTATATTCGACGTCCCACAGACCGCCCACCTTACCCGCCAACACATGGGCTGGACCACAGCACAACGCCGTCGCCTTGGTGTATTTAATAAGCTCGGCCAGGGCCGGGGGAGTGTAGACCGGCATCATCGGCGATGCCGATCCGGCGGCAAGGGCCGTCAAGGTGATCATGACGCCGAAGGCGTGGGTGAAAGAAGGTGCGCACAAAATTACATCATCCGGAGTGTAGTTCATATCCTCTAAGCCGTATCGGGCGCTGGCCATAATAGTACGGTAGGGATGGACAACAGCCTTGGGCGCCGCAGATGTGCCCGAAGTAAAACAGATCATGGCGGGGTCGTCGGCGCTTGGTGGATCGGCAAGCTCGACTGGTTCAGTGGCGATTAGATCGGCGTAGGACACCGCTCTCGAAGGCGCGTCTTCACCCACCACGATCACTGTTTCCAAAGAAGGGACCGTGGCTTTTAATGCCTCGAACGTCGCTGGCGCATCATAAGCATCGCCCGCGGCTAGACAGACAACGCCCTTGGCCTCTACATGGTTAAGGAGGGGTTCCAATTCGGTTGCCCGGTACGGCATATGCATCAAGGAAGGCACTGCACCGAAGGCCTGAATACCCAGATAGGCAATCAGGATTTCCGGAATATTGGGCAATTGAAAACCGATGACGTCACCTTTCTTGAACCCCAAATTCAACAATCCGGCGGCGAACCTGTTGGCTCCTTCTTGGACTTCTTTGTAGGTTAGAGTTAGATCCATGCTGATGGCAATCGGCGCATCGGGTCTTTCCTTCGCCCACTTGGTGACCCATTTATTGGGTGTGTCATCGTTCCACCAGCCAGCGTCCAGAAACTCTTTTCTGTCTTTTTTAGAATAATTAAGTGCTGAGCTTAAATCTGTCATTTCTTCTTCCTTCCCCTCTCACCACTTAGAGAAATATTATCCAACCTTTCGAGATGTTCATCTGTTTTATGAGCGATGGCCTGATAGGCTGCCGATATTTCCAACAATGTGTCTAGGCGGACATGCATGGCTTCGCGCATTAGCCGTTTTGAGAGTCGTAAAGTGCGAGATGGGTTTTTGACAATCCGATCCGCCATTTTTTGGGCTTCGGTCATAAGATCTTCCGGCGGCGTAATTTTGGAGACCAGACCGCATTCCAGGGCCTCTTGAGCGGTTATGACGTCGCCCGTAAAGGCCATTTCATAGGCCTTTGAAAGTCCAACAGCCCGTTGCAGTAACCAAGCCCCACCATCGCCAGGAATAAGACCAAGCTGCACAAAGGATTCGGCGAATTTGGCTTTCTCTGAGGCCAAGCGAATATCGCACATCAAGGTCAGATCACAGCCAGCGCCAATAGCCGGACCATTTACAGCAACAATGGTTGGTGTTTCTACATTGTAAAGAGCCAGTGGTATTTTTTGGATGTTATGGCGATATTTGTTGGCGATGGTCAAAGGGTCGCCGGAATAAAGGCCATTTTGTACTTTCATATCTTTGATGTTGCCACCGGCGCAAAAGCAGGAACCCGCACCGGTCAAAATAACCGCGCCAACGTTGTCGTCCCGGTTGATCCTCTCGCAAGATTCAACGATTTGAAGGTATTCGTCTTCATGGCTTAGTGCATTACGAGTCGCAGGGCTGTTCAAGGTCAAGGTTACGACCTTACCGGTTTGCTCATAAATCACAAAATCACTCACTGGTATATTCCTTTATATCAATATAACGCGCCGTTAAATCGGACCATAGGTTTTTGCCACCGCGGTCAATTGTTGCCTGACCTAATTTTAATGCCCAGCTACTGGCGCCACCGAATTCGGCCCGCCACGACCAGATGCGGCGAGTAGTTAAATTCAGGTGATGTTCACGGGTAAAGCCAATGGCGCCCAGAACCTGATGGGCTGTCGCGGTGACGATATCTCCGGCTTCTCCGTTTCGTATTTTGGCAGCGGCGATTTCGAACTCGGCTTCACCGTAATCGGCCGCTTGAAAAGCCATTTCGGCGGCGCAACCGGCGGCGGCAGTCTCCGATGCCATAACAGCTAAATTCTGCTGAATGGCTTGGAATTTACTAATAGTGCGACCGAACTGAACTCGCTCCTTGGCATAACTGACCGCTTCTTCTAAAGCTCGTTCCGCCGCCCCGGCCATTTGGGCAGCGCGGATTAAAGCGCCAATTTGAGTTGAAGAAAACGCACCGGGCGCGGCTTCAACAGCTTGATTTGAAAAGGTTAAATTATCGCGCGGCTCACCAGCTACATTTGATCCCTTGTTGATGGTGCATCCTTCTACCGGCACAGATACGATCATATCTTCATATGAGAATATAACATATCCCACGTTCCGGCCCCAGGGGACTCGAGGTAACACACCATCCAAGCGCCAAGCACCTTGATCGTCTTTCGTCAGACTAAAACCATATTCGGGTGGACTGATCAAACTAAGAGGACTTTCGGGTATTTGGATGCCGGATTGCGACAGCAAGTAACCGGCAGCGATGGTTTCTGGTAATGGGACCGGGACGGAAAAGTAACCAGCGGCGCGGACAATGACATAACTGTCCCGCCAAGTCGCTCCGGCACCGCCATTTTCTACAGAGACCAGAGGTTGGGTAAGGCCGTTTTCTTCTAGGGCGTTCCAAAGCTGTTCCGGCCAAACGCCATCTTCTGCCGCGGAGAAGGTGCTACCAGTTACTAGATCACCAAACAATCTGGTGGCAGTTTGATCTAGGAGGGTTGTTATTTCATTTGTCATCGTAAGCCCAGCCCCCGGGCGATGATGCCCCTCAAAATTTCTCTCGTACCGCCTCGAAGTGAAAAGGAGGGTACCGCTTGAATGAGGAAAGACAGAACCATTTGCATGTCCGATCCGCTGTCAGGGTCCGGCTCCAGATCGATTAGAGATTGAGCAATATCAGGCAGGGTTTGTTCAAATCCGGTACCTAGATCTTTAACCACTGTGGCTTCCAGGCTCGGATTTTGTCCCTTCTCCAACATGCTAGCCAGGGACAACGACATGGCCCTGAGGGTGGCCAGCCGGGCCATCAGTTCGCCGACGGCAATGGTGCCCCGTTCACTGGGATTAGCTTTCAACTCATCCACCAACGCCAACAGGATTTGAATGGAGCTTAGATATCTCTCCGGGCCGGATCGTTCATAAGCCAGCTCGGCCGTCACTTGGTCCCAGCCTTCGCCCTCTGTGCCGATCAGGCAATCATGGGAGAGGTGAACATCTTCGAACACCACTTCGTTAAAATGTTCGCGGCCCGGTAAATCAACGATTGGGTTGACCGTGATCCCGGGGGTTTTCATATCAATTAGGAATTGCGAAAGCCCGCCCCGCCGGTTGTCTGGATCGGTCGAGGTGCGGAATAGTCCGATCATATAATCGGCTTCATGGGCGTTGGTGGTCCAGACCTTGGCGCCGTTCAACAGCCAGCCGTCATCGCTTCGTTTTGCCGGACTTCTGAGGGACGCCAAATCCGATCCAGAATCGGGCTCGCTCATGCCGATGCAGAAAACCAATTCCCCCTTAGCAATGCCGGGGAGGATTTTATGGCATTGTTCTTCGCTGCCAAAGTTAAGCAAAAGCGGACCACTTTGGCGCTCGGCGATCCAATGAGCCGAGACCGGTGCGCCGGCGACCAAGGCTTCTTCCAGCACAACATAGCGTTCCAAAGCCGTCCGCTCATGGCCGCCATATCGCTCAGGCCAAGTCAATCCGATCCAGCCCTTTGCCGCCATCTTCCGACTGAAATCCCGGTCAAAACCGTCCCAGGAATCAGCCCGCTGAAGAGGCGTCATATGACTTAGTTCTTCCTCGAAAAACGCCCATACCTTTTGGCGTAAGGCTTCAGCTTCTGGCGGTAGTCGACAGATGTCGAAACGGAAAGCGCTCATGCTGCATCACTACCGTCGCTAATACGAAAATATAGGATAATCCCCTCCCCAAAATAAAAAGCACTATTTCATTTTTTCGAATGCTCTATCATTTCATGTAACTGGTGTTTCATTTCTTCTATTTGGTTTATGCCGAACAGATCTACAGTTTCCTTCTCGAATTGTTCACTAAGCTTCACCAATTCATCAATTTGGCGCCGTCCTTTAACGGTCAGATAAATATGAACCTTACGGCGGTCGCTCTGTTCCAGTCGCTTGCCGAGTAATTTCAGATCGACTAACCGTTCAACCAAACGCGTGGTGGTTGATTGCTCACAAAATACGATGTCGGACAGCTCGGTCAGAGTCATGCTGTCTTCATCCCAAAGGCTACCCAAGACTCGCCATTGCCGGGCGGTGAGACCACGCGCTCTTACTACTGCCATTAATTTTTCACTCAAACTATGGCTGGCACGCGCCAAAAGATGGGGCAGTAATCGATCCCGAAATTTATACTTGGTATTTTGCATCTGGGTATTTTGATCTTCTGGCATATTAACAATTAACAGTGAATTATATGCAAATGCAAGTTTTTTCAATTGACATAAAAGGCGATAAAAGGTTTTATATAAATTATATGAATTTGCATGTAATAGACAAAAAATAAAGGCGGATGACGGACGTAAAAAGTGAATTAGTCGGCAGAGGAATGCGGGACGGTGCCAAACTATTCCGGGACTGGTTCGACGATCTAAGCCGGATTGCCGAAAAAAAGCGCGGCGCTGCCTATGTCTTTGTCCTGGGCAGTATGAACGAAGTGTTAAAAACCTTCGACATGCAGGTTAGCTTTCCTGAAGTTAACGCACTGCAAACTGCCATTCGTGGCGTTTCGCGCGACTATCTGGATGAGGCCGAAGATTATGGTTATTCACCGGATATCTGCGGTTATGTCAAAGCCGATGTTGCCTTGCAGTTGCGCGGCGGCGATCACCCTATGGGTAAAGTGCCAATCCCGAATATGATGATCGCCACCAACGGCTGCAACACTTATATCAAATGGGCGGAGATATGGGAGCGTATGTATGATGCGCCGATGATCACCATTGACATTCCTGGCACACGAGACGCTGACACTAAAAGCCAGCCGGGCAGTAAGGATTTTGCCTATGAAGCTAAGTATGTCTTGGGTCAGATCAAGGAATTGATCGAAATCTGTGAGCAAGTATCTGGCAAAAAATTCGACATAGATAAATTTAGGGAGACACTCGGTTACGCTAATGAGATGAGCCTTGGTTGGCAACGAGTTCAGGAACTGAATAAAAGTTCAACTGCGGTTTTCAACGCCCTGACCGACGGCACTATATATTTGGGCGTGGCCAACGGTTTCCGCGGATTACCCGAAGGTGCGGCCTATTTCAAAGATTTGGTAGAAGAGATGGAATATCGGGTCGACCATAAAATCGGTATTCAGGAAACTACGAAAGCTGGAACAGTAACCCTTGACCAGCAATTCCGCCTCGCCTTTGTCGGCGCGCCTTGTTATCCCAGTTTCCGCGCATTTAACAATATGTTCTCCGACTGGGGTGGGGTTTTTGTGACTTCCTCCTATCTTTGGTACGGTTCGGGCGGTTCCTGTACTGGCTTTGAATATGATCTCACTCGACCGCTGGAAAGCTTCGCCGAAGGCCAATTGCTGATGGTGCGCGAAGCCATGGATAGCATGTTTCATCAGGCTTTAATGCTCGAACAATCGGTGGAGCCCTTCGGGCTCGACGGTGTCGTCTACCATCCCATTAAGAGCTGCCGGACCGTATCCACCGGACTGGCCGATCAGCGCCGCTACATCGCTGAAAATATCGGCCTGCCAACTTTGTTCTTCGAATCCGATCTAATGGATCCCCATGTGGTTTCTGAGGCACAAATGAAAAATCGCGCCGATGCGTTCTTCGAAGGATTAATTTCACGTCGGCAACAGATGGCGGTATAATATTATTAGCTATTCTGTTGGACAAATTTATTCATGAGTATTGCGGGTTCAAACATGATTAAGACGGCGGGCGTTCCAACCCCGTTAATCGATGGTGTCGACAAGGTTACCGGTACCGCTAAATATACAACTGATCTGGATGCCACGAACTCCCTGGTTGGTAAAATACTCAGAAGCCGGTGGTCACATGCCAATATTCGCAAGATGGATATCAGCGCCGCCCAAGCGCTTCCTGGCGTTGTCGCTGTGCTGACCGGTGATGATTGCGCTTCGACGTTCGGTATTTTGCCAATAACGGAAGATGAGTATGCTCTGGCGAAAGGGCGCGTTCGTTATAAAGGCGACCCCATCGCAGCTGTCGCCGCCATCGATGAAGAAACAGCCCAAAGGGCGCTGGCGCTGATCGACGTTGATGTCGAGGAACTACCAGCCTATTACACGTCGACGGAAGCGCGACAACTCGGTGCGGTGGACATTCACGAAAATAGACCCGGTAATCTGTTGCGTGATCAGGCTTATGAACTTGGCGACGTGGAGGGAGGTTTCGAATCAGCCGATTTATTATCGGAAGAGGCTTTCAGCAGTACCGAAGTCATTCACATGCAGCTTGAGCGCAATGCTGCTCTTGCCGACTATGATTCCGACCGGGGGAGGTTGACCCTGCAATCGGTTTCCCAGGTTCCTTATTATCTTCATTTATCGCTGGCCCAATGCCTGGATATGGATAGGAGCCGCATCCACATCATCAAGCCTTTTGTAGGCGGCGGATTCGGAGCGCGGGCCCAGACGCTTAATTTTGAGATTATCGCAGCTATGCTGGCCAAAGCGGCGGGTGGTAAAGTTCGCGTTGAGCAATCTCGGGAAGATTGTTTCCTGTCTCATCGCGGACGCCCCCAATCGGAACTCAAGATCAAATTGGGTTTAAAAAAAAACGGGGAGATTACCAGTTGCAGCGCCGAAATTATACAGGCGGGTGGCGCCTATTCCAGTTACGGAATTATTACCATTCTTTACGCCGGTGCAGCCATTAACGGCCTCTACAAGATGCCGGCATTTCGCTATCAGGGGAATCGGGTATTTACCAATCTACCTGCCTGCGGAGCCATGCGGGGTCACGGCACCGTCGCCACCCGCTTCGCTTTCGAAACCCTAATGAGTGAAATGGCTGAAGAGCTTGGCCTTGATCCATTCGAGGTCCGCCGCAAAAACCTGCTTACCGTTCCGTGTGAGACCATCAACGGCGTTAGAATCAATTCCTACGGCCTGCCGGAATGCCTGGATTGGGTGGAAATGGCGTCGGGCTGGAAAGATCGTTTTGGTAAATTACCGCCAAA
>CAJWIB010000112.1 GCA_913041095.1 uncultured Rhodospirillaceae bacterium
AATCAATTATGTTCTCAAGATAGGGATCGGCAATTCCTAACTTCGCCAGAATTTTTGTCTCGAGCGATTCCATTATTGATGCCTCGTCTTCCGCTTCATGGTTATGTCCCAGCAGATGAAGGCAGCCATGTACCACCAAATGACTAAGATGATTGGCAAGATCATCCGGGGCCTCACTTTGCGTGGTTTCAAAAGCAATCACGATATCTCCGAGGTTTGGCATCTCAGCAATACACTCGGGCACAAGGCGCGCCACCTCATCCGTCGGAAAAGATAAAACATTGGTCGGTTCGTTTTGCTGCCGGAAATCGTGATTGAGCGTAGCCACCAAGCCATCATCAGCCAGAACGATAGTTGCTTCAAATACATCCTCTTCGTCAAGTGTAGCGCGCCATGCCGCTGCCGCCGCATTTTGACATACAGTGATGACCTCCGGTACAGCGGATTCCCACAGCGGGTTCTTTACTTGTACAAAGGTTTCAACCTTAGCCGACATTTTTTCTTTGATCTCGTTCCAGCTGCCGCATCAATCCCTAATTAATCTGTGGGATTTATATATCGGTTGCCGCGGTCCTTTTTATCATAGGCTTTGATGATGCGGGCAACCAAGGGATGACGTACCACATCATCTTCGGTAAAGCAGACAAAGGATACACCCATCACGCCATCTAGAATCTCAACCGCGTCACGTAGTCCGGAGCGTACACCGGAGGGTAAATCCACCTGGCTGAGATCACCGGTAATGACCATCGAGGCATTTTCGCCGAGTCTGGTTAGGAACATCTTCATTTGCACGGCGGTGGTGTTCTGCGCTTCATCTAATATAACAAAGACGTCGGATAATGTGCGTCCCCGCATAAAGGCAAGCGGGGCAATCTCAATCTCACCATTTTCCATTTTCTTGGCGACTTGATTTTCCGGTAACATATCATGCAACGCGTCATAAAGCGGGCGCAAATAGGGATCGACTTTCTCACGCATATCGCCGGGTAAAAATCCCAGCTGTTCGCCGGCCTCAACCGCCGGGCGCGACAGAATAATCCGATCAATTTTGCCGTTGATGAGACTTTCAACTGCTTTGGCAACCGCCAAATATGTTTTACCCGTACCCGCCGGCCCCAATCCAAACACCAGATCGGTTTTATCAATGGCTTCTAAATAGACAGCCTGCTGCGGTGAGCGCGGGCCAATTTGGCGCTTTTGCGTTTTAACCGCAAAATCATCAACATTGGTCGCCTTACCATTACCTTTGCCAGATATCTCCATGCGCAGGGCACCATCAATTTCTGCCGCATCAATCTCGCGGCCCTTTTTTGCCTGGTTATATAGGCTGGTCAAAACATCATAGGCGGCCTCGGCCTGATCTTCAGGACCGGATATCGATACTGCATTGCCTTTGGAATTCAATGACACATCTAATTTTTGCTCAATCTTAGCAAGATGGGCATTGTGGCTACCAAATAACAGCGGCAGCAATTTATTATCATCGAACTCAATTTGCAGGGCTGCTGGTTTTTGCAACGGCGTTTTATTTTTGCCAGCACGATGTTTTTTGGGTGATTTAGTTTTAGCCATAGCTTTGCCATGGCTCTTTTCTGTGTTTTTACCTGGAGTCACGCGCTTACTCTTTCGATTTCGTTCATTGGACTAGGTTGATTGGCCACCGTAACGAGTTCACCACCTAAGCTGTTGGCATGAGCGGTCGTTAATTTGACCTCAGCAATTTGACCAAACATCTTATCGGAGGCCTGGACATGAACCGGCTGCATATAGGGCGTGCGACCAACCAATTGCCCGTCTTTTCTGCCTCGTCGATCAAACAACACCGATACTACGTTGCCAACACTTTCTTGATTAAAGGTCATTTGATTTTTTTCGAGTAATTCCTGCAGTACCACCAAACGCTCACTTTGCAGAAATTCCGGTATTTGATCCTGCATCAAAGCGCCCGGCGTTCCCGGCCGGGGGCTGTATTTAAATGAATAGGTTTGAATAAATTGAAATTCGTCAGCTATTTTCATGGTTGCTTCAAAATCCTCATCTCTCTCGCCGGGAAAACCAACGATAAAATCGGAGGATAATTTCATGTCAGGCCGCACCGCCAATAATTTATCAACCATCCGGCGATAATCATCGATCCGGTGATAGCGGTTCATCCGGCTAAGAATCCGATCAGAGCCGGATTGAATAGGCAAGTGCAAAAACGGCATAAGCTCACCGACATCGCCATGCGCCGCTATCAAATCATCAGCCATGTCGATCGGGTGGGAGGTGGTATAGCGAATGTGGGCAATGCGTTCGATTTCGGCAAGTTGACGGATAAGCAATCCAAGACCAGCCTCACTACCGGGCTCTCCTTTTATTGCTTCACCGTGATAGGCGTTAACATTTTGCCCTAGCAAGGTAATCTCTTTAACGCCACCCGCAGCGACGGTGCGGGCTTCGTTGATAACGTCTTCAAAGGGCCTTGAGAATTCAGCGCCTCGCGTATAGGGCACGACACAAAATGTGCAGAATTTATCACAGCCTTCCTGCACTGATAGAAACGCCGAAAAGCCTTTGGCCGTTACTTCCGGCAAGTGATCAAATTTTGGCTCGTCCGGAAACTCAATATCCAAGATACCTTTATTTTTTTGCGGGCCGGTTGCGGCGCGGCTGGCGCGCGCAACCATTTCCGGTAAGCGGTGATAGGTCTGCGGACCTAGCACGATATCAACAAAAGGCGCACAATTAATTATTTCCGCTCCTTCTGCCTGAGCAACGCAACCGGCGACCGCAATGACGGTAGAACTGCCACTTGCCAATCGGCGTTCTTTGATATTTCTGAGCCGGCCCAATTCAGAGAATAATTTTCCTGCTGCCTTTTCGCGGATATGACAGGTATTAAGAATAATCATATCAGCGTCATCTGGACCGTCGGCAGAAACATAGCCAAGCGCTGCCAGAACATCCGCCATACGATTAGAATCGTAGACGTTCATTTGACAGCCAAAAGTTTTAATGTGGAGTTTTTTCGCCAATCTCGCGCTTTACTGCTTTACCATTATGATTTGGAACATAGTAGCCAAATCAATTATCAGAACCGGGCAATTGTACACCAAATAACTCCATCCGATGGCCAATTAATTTATAACCCAATTTTTCAGCTATTTTACGTTGCAGTTCCTCGACTTCCTCGTCGTGGAATTCAATAATTCTTCCTGACTGAACATCGATCAGATGATCATGATGATCATCGCTAGTTTGTTCATAGCGCCCCCGGCCATCACCAAAATCAAGCCGATCCAACAATCCGGCTTCTTCGAAAAGCCGAACCGTGCGGTACACCGTCGCGATACTTATCTTTGGATCAACTTTAATCGAACGACGATACAGCTCCTCAACATCTGGATGATCTTTACAATCGGACAACACCTGGGCGATAATACGCCGTTGTCCAGTCATTTTCATGCCGCGCTTAATACAGAGCTGTTCTAGACGGGATACTTCCACTTGGTCAACCACAGTTATCACAATCCTTAATTAAAGAGTAATAGGTTTCAAAATTCACAAATGATATCACCGATTTTGTTGCAATCAAGCCCAGTTAACTTAAAGCATGATATAGGCAAGACGTGAAATTGGAGAAAATTTCTCATTTTGCCCAAATCCAAAAAAATAAGGAGATAGCGTTGCCGAGTTTTTAGCGCCGGGGCTTGGTACCGAGGCCAATCTTTTTCGCCAATGAGCTGCGGTGTTTAGCATAATTTGGTGCCACCATCGGATAATCTCGCGGTAGTCCCCACTTTTCCCGATATTCTTCCGGGGTCATATTGTAGGCTGTTTTTAGGTGCCGCTTGAGCATTTTCAGCTTCTTACCGTCTTCAAGGCAGACAATGTAATCTGGGCTAATTGATTTTTTTACCGATATAGCGGGTTGCAAACGTTCGACAGATAACTGGCTATTACCGACATTTTCCAAGGTCTTATAAACTTCTTGAATTAATTGCGGTAAATCATTTACCGGTAAAGTATTATTGCTCACATGGGCGGCGACAATTTCCGTCGTTAACTCAAGCATTTTAATTTGATTTTCCTGACCAGACATCAAAAAACACCTTAAAGTTTTATTACGTCTGAAAAATATAAGATAGGATTGTAGCCTAATCAAGAACGACTGTATTTTTATTACAATTTATTTCTATTGGTAGCAGGATTACTTAACTTTTTTTAAATCACATTCTAAAATTTTAGAGTTATCTATAATAATTCAATATAACTACTCAGTTTTACTGCTCGTATTTTTAGCTAATATAAGCGCATCAATGCGGCCATCTGGATTATTGTAGTAGTTTTCCCGGCGGCTAATCTCAACAAAATCTTTGCCATTGTATAGATTTAGTTCTGTTTCGTTGGTTTCAGCCACTTCCAAGAAAATCTTGGCTATTTCAAGCCTTTTTACATCCCGTATCAATTTATCAAGCAGTCTGTCGTCAATACCGTGCCGGCGGTGTAGTGGTCTAACCCCAAGCGTCAGTCTTTCGCATTCATCGTCAACCAACCGGCAGAGAATAAATCCCGCCGGTTCAGATTAATACTCGGCAATGCAGCTGAACACGGCTGGAGTTTCTAACAGCGTCTCAAATTCCGGGGCCGATCAGGCATTATCAAAGCATTAGGTGTGAATGGCGGCGAAGATTTTCACATGGGCCAAGGTACAGTTCGCCAAAGGAATGTCGTGATCTGGCACACCTGACATTCCTTTTCCTAAGGTGTAATTTGGCGGGTTGGAGGCTTCACTCCTGACATATTGACATCTGGAGGTTTGAGATAAAGCGGAGCAGGGTTCTCAAATGCTGTGCCGGTTTTAAATTTCGCCGCTGCCAACTTAGCAACGATGGCCGGATCGACATGGTTGCTACCGGCCGAGACTAAGATATCCAGAACCCCCTTTTGCAAAACCTGGCAGGCACGATCAATGCAATCCCCGGCAAGTAAAAGTCGTCCACTACTGGCCATATCAACGGCCAAGTCTTTAAGTCCGGCCCTATCAATTGCTTGAGGTTCGGCAATAGGTATTAAATTTTCGTCATAACCACAGGCGTAGAAATCCGCTCGCTTGGTTTCCAGAACAATCAGCAGGTTCCGCCCATTTCGCTCCCGAGCCGGCACCGCATGAGCAAGGGCGGCAAAATTAGTTATGCCGATCAACGGCAGCTCGCTGGCGAGTGCTAAAGCGCGAGCCGTTGCCAGACCAATACGAATGCCGGTAAACGCACCCGGTCCAATCGTTACCGCCAGCAATTCAAGCTCCTGGTAAGTTAAACCAGCTGCTGCCAAGACTTTCTCGATCGTTGGCACCAGCACTTCGGAATGGCTGCGCTCCAGCATTTGCTGAGCTTGCGCCAATGTATCACCTTTGCGCCATACGGTAATGGCACAGGAAGAAGTTGCGGTATCAAAAGCAAGAACGTTCACTATTTTACATCATCCGCTTATTCAATTGGCCTTAAGCCAGCAAAAAAATTTAATGATCCCTAAATGTGTTACAGCTATTGTTTCCTTAGCACTTTTAGGCTGAAAGTACATGACCCAAAATAAAAGGCGGGAAATGAGTTTAATTAAAATAACACCGGAAAGTTATGGTGTTGAACTTTCTCTTGAATACGCTACGGCCAATAATTTTACCGGTAAACCGGTTTACACCCGCGCCGGGTGCTACCTTCACCCGGAAGCCGAGGGCTTATTATGCACCGCCATCGAATTAGCCGCCGAACTATCTTTCAAAATAAAAATCTTTGATGCCTTTCGGCCCTCAGAGGCTCAGTGGGTATTATGGAATCACACCCCTGATCCGGATTTTCTCGCTGATCCGAGAAGAGGTTCACCCCATTCCCGGGGAGCCGCTGTCGATTTGACCCTGGTTTACCAAACTGGACCTCAGGCAGGGCAAGATCTTGAAATGGGTACGCCATTTGATGCGTTTACACCGCGCTCTCATCATGGGAATATGGAAGTTAGTATTGAGGCACAGCGTAACCGGACTCTTTTGATGGGATTAATGACTACTGCCGGATGGGATTTCTATCAGAATGAATGGTGGCACTATCAATTGTTTGATGCGCGTAGACTTCCAGCGCTCAGCGATTCCGTGCTGGATCAAGGAATGATGTAGGGCAAGAATGGAGAACGGCCAGTGAAATCATCAATAAAAGCTCTCTTGCTCTGTAGTTTTATTGTGGGCGGCGCGGCGGCGTTGGCGGCCTCGGCAGCGGCCGAAAGTGCGGCCGTTATATTGATGTATCACCGTTTCGGCGAAACCAAATTCCCGTCGACTAATATACAGCTGAAACAATTCGACAATCATATCAAAGAGCTTACCAACGGTACTTACAATGTTTTACCGGTGCGCGAGATTATGGCCGCGATTCAAATCGGTAAAGACCTGCCGGATCGGACGGTTGGCATTACCATCGATGACGGTTACCGCTCAATCTATACCGAAGCCTGGCCACGCCTTAATAATGCCGGATTGCCGTTTACCGTCTTTGTTGCCACCGATCCGATTGACCACGGCACGAATAATTACATGACCTGGGATCAAATTAGGGAATTAAAAAAATCAGGTGTCGATATTAGTGGCCACACGGCATCGCACAATCATATGCCGGCTTCAAATCCCGAGCGCAACAAATATGAGCTGAAAAAATCGAAAGCGAGGATGGTTGCAGAACTGGGCAAGGCACCGGAAATGTTTGCCTATCCCTTTGGTGAAGCCAGTAAGCAAGTCCAAAAACTGGTGCAAAAGAACGGCTACAATTTTGCCTTTGGTCAGCATTCCGGTGTCGTCAATTCAACAACCAACATCAATTACATTCCCCGTTTCGCCTTGAATAAGAATTATGATGATATGAGACGCCTGCGTCTGGTGTTAAACGCCCTGCCGTTGTCGGTAACAAACATCACGCCCGCCGATCCTCTGCTTATTACCAATAATCCTCCCAATTTGGGCTTTACTGTTACATCGACAAAAAAAAATCTTCACCGGCTGTCGTGTTTTTCATCCAGTGAAGGACGGGTTCGGGTCGAGCGTTTTAGCGGTTTAAAAGGCGCCACGCGCATCGAGGTACGTATGACCAGCGCGTTCCCAAAAGGGCGCACTCGAATTAACTGTACCTTACCCGGTCCCGATAACAGGTGGCACTGGTTTGGCACGCTGTTCGTCGTGCTGAAATAACATTCTTCAATATTTAGAGAGTGAAACCGTTAAATAACGGGCTTATTTTCAACGCTGACCTTTTTGCCGCCAAGCCGCGCTTTATCCAGACTTTGCAACTGATTGCCGATGATTATGGACTGAATTGTGCGGACATATTTGCTGCCCCGCTCGGAATAACTGGACAGGGTGCTGGCGAGCCCGGTTCCGGTCAGACGTTGGCCGCGAACTCGCAATGCCAAACGTTCTTGGCGAAATTGGCGATAGGCGCGATGGGTATTGAGATTGAAGATATATGCTTTGACCGCATCTATCAGGGACGTAAAGGCACGAACCCGGTGGTCTTTATCGTCGTCCCGTTTTTGCGGTTTTAGCGATGCTTTATTTGAAAAAGTCCATTGGCCAAATATGGCATTACCTTCGAGAGCAAAGCGGGACGTTCCCCAGCCACTTTCTTCAGCGGCCTGAGCAAGCGCCAAAGATGGTGGAATAATATCGATGCGGCGCACCATTTCATTCAAATCATAACGGTCGACATCATAGCGCTCAGCCATGGCTGCCAGCCAAAGACGATCAGCCACAGTAATTTTACCGGTTTTATTTTTCGTCGTCCGGATGCGCAAGACACGCTGGCGATCTTTCAAAATGTCATCATTGGCTTTGAGCACCAGTGGCAACACTGTTTTAAAGAATATACGTTTGCGTTCCGCCGGCACTCGAATGTGCAGCATATCTTGCGGGATGGTGACAACAAAGATACGCGGCACCGACGCACCTTCATCACGCACATTTTCGAGATCATAATCGAGAGTTGAGAACGTTTGTAACAGGTTGCCAACAGTCAGGTGTTTAATACCTGATGGTCCGGTTTGCTTAAACG
>CAJWIB010000113.1 GCA_913041095.1 uncultured Rhodospirillaceae bacterium
AGTTTTAATTAGCTTGGAATTCGAATTGACGATATATCATTAGAGTTCAACGGCAAATTTACCGGTTCATTCCGTTCGACTGACAAATCCGCCGCCATATAAACCTCCATCACCTGACGAGCTTGCGTCGGCGTCACCATAACCGGGCGATCAAAAGCGACGGCTTCGAGGAAATGAACACCCTCATTATGCATTGGTCCGGCGAAGACATGTTCGACTTGCTCTCCGGGCATGGACGACATCGGCAAGCGAATGCCATTCTCCATTGTGTTTAAAATCACGTCTCGATGCGTGTCGTCAATGGTCAGCATGCCTTCGGTGCCGCTGAACTCAATCCAGGTACCGGAAAAGTTGGGATGTCCGGGAGGTGACGACCAGCCCGCTCCAACGGTAATAACAACGCCATTATCAAGCGTCACCATCATCCACTGGGCATCTTCCAGACCAGTGAGGTCTTTCATCGCACCATAAGCCGATTGCGAATAAACCCGGATCGGTTTGGCCGGCTCCAGACACCAGAGCAGAAAATCCAGATCATGGGTCGCTTCCATCGCCGCCGGCGAAAGCTTGATCCGTCCACCGATCTTAGTGCCAAGACCGCGCGTAATATGGCGGCTAACGACAGCCGCAACCGGTTTGCCGAGCGTGCCGTCATTGAGACTCTTTTTTACATAGGCAAATTTTGGATTGAAGCGCTGGGAATAGCCAATAGTGAATTTAACACCTTTTTCGTCAGCCAGATTGACCAACTCATCAGCTTCCGCCAAGGTCAGTGACAGCGGCTTTTCGAGAAACACGTGCTTGCCGGAATTTAGGCAATCTTTGGCGATCGGATAATGAATGTCTTCTGGAGTAGCTGAAATAAAATAAGCATCAATATCGTCGTTTCGCAGAAGTTCCTTATAATCGGTCGTCGCTAATACCGGATTGGCCAGTTCTTTGACTTCTGCCAATCGTTCAAGCTTAATTTCAGCAATATGAAGTTCATTAACCAGCGCACTGCTTGCACAGGTATTGGCACGAATACCGCCGCACCAGCCGGTCCCTATGACACCTACATTAATTTGTTTCATTGAGTTCCACCACGATTGGTCTTGGTCTTTTTTAAGTCTTATATAAGAGTGCGCAACCTATAGTCTTTGATCGAACGCTGTCAAGAACCGAGTCTTAATATAAAATCAAAATTACCTATTATCATTAATATTAGGGTCGATCAGCCGTATTTTAGCGGTTATAGATGATGAAACGGGAACTAACGGTTAGGTCACAATAAATATGAAAAACAAAAAAGTAGCGCTTTTGATATTTGTGGCGCTAGCTACCATCCAGCCGATCGGCGCAATTAAGCTTTTTGGGAATGCCTGGGCTCAAAATTCTTTGGCTCACACGATCACGATCAGTCATCGCAAAGTTCAGGGCAAGAAAACTCTGCGCGTCACTCAAGGTGATCAGGTCGAACTTAAATGGACGACCGATGAGAAGGTGAAACTGCATTTGCATGGTTATGATATTGAGCAAACAGCGGTGCCGGGAAAAACGCTGACCATAAAATTCAAGGCGAAAGCGACGGGCAGATTTCCCGTGACCTCCCATGGCTTCGGTGGCGGGAAGGGACATAGCCATGGCTCCGGCGCGTTGTTCTACATCGAAGTCTATCCGAAGTAATAAATTTCATCTATGACAAACGATTATATTTTAGCACCCCCCCCGCCTTACTCCTCCCCCACTAAGAGGAAGGAAATTTTAGCGTCTGAAAAAACGCCCCCTCTCCTCCGGAAAGAGGGGATTAGGGGGAGGAGGACCTCTTTACAACTATATTTCGTTCCGGTCATAAGTCTGTTTACTCTCACCCCCCTGCCCGCCGTGGCGCATGCGTTTGGCCAGCGCTATGATCTGCCGTTACCGCTCTGGATGTTTATTTGGGGTGGTGCCGCGGTAGTTTTTTTGTCCTTTATCGTTATGGCTTTTTTTGTCCACCATAATCCTCCGCCAGGTATCTACCCGCGTTATAATCTGCTCAAAAATCCGTTGGGGCGCTTGCTCGCTCATCCAATGGCTATTGGCTTGGTTCGGCTGGTTTTTACTGGTCTTTTTGTGCTCATCATTGCAACCGGTTTTTGGGGTCATCAAAGCCCACTTAAAAACCTCACCATCGTTATGGTCTGGGTCATCGCCTGGGTCGGGCTGGCTTTTATTTGTGCGCTGCTCGGTAATTTCTGGGCGCTGGTCAACCCATGGAACGCCCTATTCAGCTATGCTGAGAAAGCGAAACATAAATTGTTTGGCGGTGCGCTAACTCGCAACGTATCCTATCCTGCCAAATTGGGTTATTGGCCAGCTTTTATATTTTTTCTCGCCTTTGCCTGGCTGGAGATTAATTGGCCAGGTGCCAGTTCCCCCAGTAAGGTCGCGACGGCGCTCACAATTTATAGCGTGATTACCTTCATTGGCATGTTGATCTACGGTCGCGAGACCTGGCTTAAATATGGCGAATGTTTTTCGGTGGTTTATGAGCTGTTTGCCCGCTTTGCCATTACAGAAATCAGAGTACCCGATGAGGCTAAACCTGATCAAATTGAGTGGAACCTCCGCCCGCCTGGAATTGGCCTGAGAAATGGTGTGAGAATTGGATCAAGATCCGGCGAACAACCTTCTTTTACTCTGATGTTTTTTGTCCTGCTGCTGCTCTCAACGGTGACTTATGACGGCTTTACCGAAACCGGAGAATTTAAGCAAGTCGCACTCAAATACTACTATTTTATTCAAGATGTTACGGGCGGCAGCCTTGGCTCTGCTGGTATTTCTTTGGTCGATACCTCCGGGCTGATTTCTTTTCCAGTGATGTTTGTCGGTGTCTATATGCTTTTTATCTGGCAGATTGCGCTTGTCGGCGATGATCTCAGAAGTTTCAAAAAACTGGCGCCGCTTCTCGTTCTATCAATTGTACCGATCTCCATTGCATATCATTTATCGCATTATGTTTCGCTTTTGGCGATTGAGGGGCAATTGGTCATCAGGCAGCTGTCCGATCCGTTCGGCTATGGCTGGGATTTGTTTGGCACCGCCAACTACAAAACTGACATTACGCTGATCAATGCCAAGTTTGTTTGGTTCTTTTCAGTTGTTTTGATTGTCATCGGCCACATTGTCGCGGTCTATATTGCACATGCCGAAGCCCTTACCTATTACGGCGATCGCAAACGCGCCTTGGTCAGTCAAATTCCAATGATCGTGCTGATGGTCGGCTATACCATGTTAAGTCTCTGGATCATTGCCCAACCGATTGTCAGCTAATAACATCCCAAATAACTTATGCGTCAGCGGGCATGAAAAAGGACTGGCAAGAACGGAAATCCGGTGTTATTCAGCCTACCATAATCTTATATAAGACTAACAAGAATTGTTCATTTAAGGGGTAAAGGAAAGTATTATGTCAAATCCAACCATTGCTGTTGCTGATTCAGTATTTCCGAATCTCGATCTCGCCAAAGAAGCGCTCACACGCGTAAATGCCGGTGAATTTCAGATGTCTGAAGATGGTTCGGCCAGCAGTATTTTAGCCGTTGCCGCCTATGCAGACGCGTTGTTTGTCACCTACAGCCAAATCAATGCCGAAGTTATTGCTGGTCTGAACAATTGTAAAGTAATCGGTCGCTTTGGTATCGGTGTCGATAACATCGATTTGGTCGCGGCAGGCGAAAAAGGCATCACGGTTTGCTATGCGCCGGTTTACTGCCTGGATGAGGTTTCCGATCACGCCATGGCCTTGCTGCTGGCTTGCGCGCGCAAAATCCCGTTCGCCAATAAGCGCGCATCCGAAGGCCGCTGGGAAATGCCGGCCGTCGTGCCGATTGGCCGTTTCCGTGGCAAAACCATCGGGCTCATTGGGCTCGGCAATATTCCGCAGAAAATTGTTGGTAAAGCGCAAGCTTTTGGTATCAATGTCATCGCCTCTGACCCCTACTGCCCGGAAGATGTCTTCTCACGCCTCAATGTTGAAAAAGTCGAGCTTGATGATCTGCTGGGCCGCTCTGATTATGTGTCGGTTCATGCGCCACTGACACCCGAAACAGAAAACATGTTCAATATGGACGCGTTTAAAAAAATGAAAAACACCGCCTATTTGATTAATACGGCGCGTGGTCCACTGGTTGAAATTAATGATCTCGCCGCCGCCTTGGATGCTGGCGAAATTGCCGGTGCTGGCCTGGATGTGCTACCGGAAGAACCGCCAGCAGCCGACAATCCTTTGCTTGGCCGAGATGATGTCGTACTGACACCGCATACTGGATTTTATTCCGAAGACGCGCTGTTGGACTTGCAGACAACGGTTGCAACCGATGTCGCCTCGGTACTTGCTGGTGAAGAGCCGAAATATCCGATAACGGCAAAATAGCTCAACGCGCTAATCATAGAATTCCTCGGCGGTTTTAAACGTCGAGGATTGCGCAAGATCATGGCCGCAGACGACCGCTGCCCCGGATTTCCCGATCCGTTTGATCTCGGTGAAAGACTTCGTCAATAAATCTGGGTTCCAGGTATTTGTTGGCAGTATTTCCCAATCCAAATTCTCTCTTAGCGGCACCGCATCGGAAGTCAGCAAATAGGCGCCACTATTGGGCAGACTGGCGAACAACCCGGTAAGCCCCGGTGTATGCCCGGGTAACGGCAACAGCACGATGCGCCCGTCAGCGAAGATATCAATTTCGCCAGTGACTTCAATGATCGGCATCGGATGATCCCAGTCGGCTTTAAAATATCCCCGACCTTCAAGGGCTGGATCTCTTGCAATCGCCAGTTCATCAGCATGAACATAAATCTTCGCCTTGGAAAAAAACTCATTGCAGCCGCAGTGGTCACTATGCAAATGAGAGTTGACGACGATATCTATATCTTCCGGCGTCAGATTAACCCGGCGCAGCTCACTGACAATATTATCGTCAACTCCCATGACCGGAACCACGGATTGTGCCATATCTCCCCATCTCTTTTCAGGGTTCCCGGCGACACTTGGATGGCACCCGGTATCGAACAGCACATTGCCTTGAGGGTGGCGGAACAGAAAACAGGAAACCGGCAGGGTTATGATTTCGTCCGGCGCTGCCTCAGGCAGATAGATTTGTTTTTTCAGCTGCAAGCGGCCACCGGAAAGAATATGCATCTTCACGTGAAGGTTTCCCTCATTGGGTTAGAGAACAAAAAAAGGTACCAGGTACCTTTATTATCGTTTCAACTTGATGGCTTTAAAGCCTTCAGTCGTCGCGGGGACGGATTGTTCGATTGGGAAACGTTCGGCAGACGAGCCGCCGACATAACCGTCCAACCTGGGCTCCCTTTCTAAGAACTTGACGAAATCATCCGGTGTTTCGATGCCGCCGCCGTGGCAGGTAAAAATCAGATCACTGTGCTTGGCCTGCAGCGCATCGATGACATTGGCCGTGCGCTCGATTGAGTCTTCTTCGCTCATGATGGTCGAGGAACCGATGGTGCCGCCGGACGAATTACCATAATGCACGATGATATTATCAACGCCGACTTCCGCCATGGCTAGGGCTTCATTGGGGGTCGTGCAAAACGCTTTGGTGAAGAGACCGATGGAAGAAGCATAACCAAGCACATCTACTTCCAACGCATAGCCCATACCGGTTTCTTCCAGGTCACTCCTAAACTTGCCATCGATCAGCGCCACGGTCGGGCAGTTCATCACCCCATCAAATCCGGCTTCAGCCAATTGATCGACAAAGCGGTGCATATCGCGGGTCGGGTCCGGACACAAAATACCGGCAATCACTGGTGCTTCTTTAACAACGCTCAAAAGAGCTCGCTCGCCGATTTCCATGGTGATCGCATTGGCATCCCCAATCGGCAGATAGCCCGCCATTGAACTCATACCCTGCATCCGGAAGTAAGCCAGTATATGAGTGGTAATCAAATCAGCCCCGCCCTGCGCTGCCATCTTGGCAGTGATACCGGTGCCGCAGAGCGCATTATAAATTGCCCGTCCGGCATCCCGTTCGTCGCGCAGGCGCCCATTAATCTCGTCCTTCGAAAATTTAGCCATTGAACTCCCCCTATCTCATCCTGCGAACCGCCATCCAAATATTTGGGTAATTGTGATTTACTTTCTGCTCTTGCATAGGATAATTGCAATAGAAGAACAATAAATTAGACGATTGGGGAAAGGCAATGGCCAAGCAATCGAAGAATGCCGCAAACAACAAATATAACATACCGGAAACCATGAAAGCCTGGGTGCTCGGTGATCCTCATGAAATGAAGATGATCGAAAAACCGGTGCCGGAACCGGGTCCGGCAGAAGTGCTGGTCAAAGTCGGCGCCATTGCGGTCTGTCATACCGACATCGAAGTGCTGCATCACGGTATGCCGGCGATGGTCGAAGGCGAGCTGCCGTTCAACAAAGATTTCGTCATGGGTCATGAATATATGGGCACCGTCGTCAAAGCGGGTCCGGGTGTCGATGAGTGGTCGCCCGGAGACCGCGTCACGGTTGAGGTTCATGCCGGCTGTGGGCGTTGCCAAAAATGCCGGGAGGGCATGTATACTTCCTGCCACAATTACAGCTATCGCTCGAAGGGTCATCGCGCCAATGGCTTTACCACTGATGGTGGATTTGCCGAATATGCGATCAATAATATTAATACACTGGTAGCCGTGCCGGATCATTTGAGCGATGAAGTTGCCACCCTCACCGTTACCGCTGGCACCGCGATGTATGGCTTGGATGTGCTGGGCGGACTGATTGCCGGACAAAGCGTTGTCGTTGCTGGCGCTGGTCCCATTGGTCTGATGTTTATTGCCGTTGCCAAAACTTTAGGCGCTGCGCCGGTGATCATGTCGGAGCCCCGCGAAGACCGCCGGGAAATGGCCAAGAACTTAGGCGCTGATATTCTGATCGATCCATTGGCGGAAAATGTCGTCGAAAAAGTCAGAAGCCTGACCAATAACAAAGGTGCCGATTTTACTGTTGAGGCCTCGGGGGTTCCCAATGTCCTTAACCAGGTAATCCACATGACCAATCGCGGCGGCCGGGTGTGCTTGGCCGCTTTCACCAATGATTTGGTGCCCACAGATATTGCCTATGTTGTGAGTAACAACATCTACATGTTTGGTATTCGCGGCGAAGGCAATTCCGCGGTCAAACGCACCGCCAGCCTGCTTGAGCAAAAGCGCTTTAACCCGGCACCCATTCACACCCATACTTTCCCGCTGGCAGAAGCCGACATAGCGATGAGTTATGCCGAAAATCAAACTGATGGTGCGATAAAAGTCGTCGTCAAAATGGACTAGAGTGAGAAAAAGCCCGTATGACATCACCTATTATCTCAACAGAATGGCTGACCGACCGCCTGCTGGAACCGAGCATCAAAGTAATCGAAGTCTCAGCCAAAAAGAGCGAAGAAGCCGATTATGCCGAAAGTCATATCCCTGGCGCTATTAATTTCTGGTGGAAGGACCTCTGCTGGCACGAAACCGATCGGCAATTTGTCACCCCCGAACAATTGGCTCAACGCTTAGGCGAAGTCGGCATCAGCGATGAAGATCGTTTGGTGCTTTATGGTGAGCCGGTGCAATACGGCACTTATGCTTTTTGGGCTTTAACCATGGCGGGCCATCCTAATCTCCTAGTGTTGGATGGCGGGCGTACCAAATGGCTGGCGGAAGACCAGCCGATAACCAGCAGCGTGCCGGAAACTGAGCCTGTCGACTATGAAGTCCAAGCGCCCAAAGATTGGATGCGGCTTGGCCGTGATAATATCCGAGACAATCTTGGTAAAGGTGGGCGGTTGCTTTTGGACATGCGCAGCCCAGAAGAATATTCCGGTGAGCGAGTAATGGAATTTGGCCAGTTTGATCACGGTGCCGAACGCGGTGGCCGCATTCCAGGTGCTCGGCATCTGTTCTTCAAAGAGCTGATCAATGAGGATGATACGTTTAAGTCGGCCGATGAGTTGAAGGCCAAATTAGACGCAGCCGGCGTAGACCTGGACAAAGTCGATGAGATTGTCTGCTATTGCCGCCTGTCGCACCGGGCCAC
>CAJWIB010000114.1 GCA_913041095.1 uncultured Rhodospirillaceae bacterium
CGGCGGGTTTTGTGCGCTGGACAGAAACCGAGAACTTACGCGAAGTGATGCGGTTGTTGGCGTCACCGTCACCGCAGAAGTTGGACGTCAACTCGCTTATTTCTCATCGTTTTGATATCGGCACGGCAGAAGATGCCTTTAAAATGGTGCTGGAAAAATCTCAACCTCATATGGGCGTTATCCTGACTTATCCGGAAACAGTGTCGGAGGTGCCCGCTAAAATTAGCCCGGCTGCACCAGAATCCGGTGATTGTGTGTTGGGTGTTATTGGTGCCGGTAATTTCGCCAAAGCCGTGCTGTTACCGGAATTGAAAAAACTGGCTGGGGTGAGATTGCATACGCTCGCGACCAAACGCGGGGCATCGGCAGATCACGCCCAGGAAACTTTTGGCTTTGAATATGCGACGACCGATGAAGCCGCCGTGCTGGATAATCCAGATATTAATGCAGTGGTAATTGCGACTCGCCATGACAGCCATGCCGAGCTGACCGCAAGCGCCTTAAACGCGGGTAAATCGGTGCTAGTCGAGAAGCCACTCGGTCTTACCCGTGAGGAGATCTCTGCCATTAGGGCAGCCCGTGAAAACTCCACCGGTTTTTTCCAAATTGGCTTCAACCGCCGCTATGCCCCTTTGGCTCAACAAGCCAAAGCCGAGCTGATAAAAATTGAGGGCCCACGGTTCATGGTGTTTCAGATAAACGCCGGGCATATTCCAGGCGAAAGCTGGCTCCATAACGCTGATGAAGGCGGCGGCCGCATCATTGGTGAAATGTGCCACTTTATCGATCTCGCCCGTTATTTTACTGGCACACCTGTCGTTTCGGTGCAGGCCGATGCAGCGCGTAATTCAGACGGCGCTGCCGACGACGTTACAGCGACACTCCGTTTTGCAGATGGTAGTCTCGCAACCATCGCCTACACCAGCCTTGGTGATGCCGCCGTGCCGAAGGAGCGTTTTGAAATATTTGCTGGCGGTACGGTCTTGAACCTCGATAATTTTAGGAGTCTCAATGTGACCTGTGATGGCTCGAGCCAAAATCATACGAGTGGTGGCCAGAACAAAGGATTTGGCAGTTCCCTCAACGCGTTTGCCGAGGCAGTTTCTTCGGGAGGCCCAGCGCCGCTAGATGAAAACGAATTGATCGAAAGCAGCCTCGCCACCGTGGCCGTGTTGGACTCACTGCAATCTGGTATCAGAATAGATCTGGGGTAGGTCTATGAGACAGGTGACAGAATGACTGATCAGGCCAAATTGGCAACCAGCGTCGAAGCTCTTGTAACGGCGAAAGTGCTTTGCATTGGCGATGTAATGCTGGACCGCTTTGTCTATGGCGATGTCGACCGCATCTCGCCCGAAGCGCCGATCCCGGTGTTTAGTGTCAATTCAGATAAATTGATGTTAGGTGGCGCCGGAAATGTCGCCCGCAATCTATCCGGTCTCGGTGCGGTGACGTATTTTGTCGCTGTTGTCGGCAACGATAACGCGGGCAAAGACGTTACCAAACTGATTGGTAAAATTGATAATACCGAAGCTAATTTAATCACCGATCCCGGGCGCCGTACCTCGATCAAAACCCGTTACGTAGCCAGTGGACAGCAGATGATGCGCGCGGATGACGAAAGCGTGGAAGCCATAGAAGGCGCCACCAAAAATCGGGTTATTACCCTCGCCAAATCAGCCTTAAAAGATTGTGAGGCTATGGTCTTGGCCGATTACGCCAAAGGCGTGCTGACACCGGAGATTATCCAAGAACTCATTGGGCTTGCCAATACCGCCAAGGTGCCGGTTATCATTGACCCCCAGAGCATTGATTACAGCCGCTATCGAGGCGCTGATCTGATAACGCCCAACCTTAAAGAGCTCGCCGATGCGACCGCTATGGCGGTGGGAGATGATGATGAAATTAGCGCTGCTGCGCGAAAATTAATCACCGAACATAAAATAGCATCGGTACTGGCTACCCGCAGCGGTGGTGGTATGAGCCTAATCAGTGCCGATAGCTTTGACCATTTTACCGCAGAGGCGCACGAAGTTTTTGATGTCTCTGGCGCGGGTGACACGGTTGCCGCAACCATAGCCGCTAGCCTAGCCGCCGGCGTTGACTTGAACGAAGCCGTGCATCTGGCCAATACGGCTGCCGGTATCGTCGTCGCCAAAGTCGGCACCGCGGTCGCTTATGCCAGCGATATTATCGAGGCGCTACACCGGCAGGAATTATCTTTAAGTGAAGTTAAAATACTGTCACTGAACTCGGCAATAGAGCACGCTGAAGTCTGGCGCTTGAAGGGCCATAGGATCGGCTTTACCAACGGCTGTTTTGATCTTCTGCATCCGGGTCATATCTCTACCATCGCCAAAGCCAAAGCCGCCTGCGACCGGCTGATTATTGGCCTCAATAATGATGAGTCGGTTAAGCGACTTAAAGGTGAAGACCGGCCGGTGCAATCCGAAGCCGCCCGCGCGCAAGTTCTGGCGGGTCTCGAAAATGTCGACGTCGTGGTAATTTTCTCAGAAGACACCCCGGCCAATATTATCGACGCCATCAAGCCGGAGGTGTTTGTCAAAGGCGCCGATTACAGTGTCGAAGAAATCCCGGAGGCCGCAATCGTTCAGGCTTACGGTGGCGAGATTGTACTGGCGGAACTTGAAGACGGCCACAGCACCACCGCGACGATTGCTAAGCTGAATAAATGAAATCGGCTAGAGCATTAATCAACCATGGTTAGGCCACCCGATACGCTGAGCACCTGGCCGGTGCAATAGCTCGACCGTTCACAGGCGAAAAATAGGATGGCGTCGGCGATTTCTTCCGGCTGGCCAAAGCGCCGCATTGGGATCGCTTTTTTTAGTGCCGTCTGAATGTTCTCCGCCGTATCAGCCAAGAGCGGTGTTTCGGTGGGACCGGGGCAAATACAATTGACGGCAACGTTATAGCGTGCACCTTCACGGGCGAGCGCCTTGGTGAAGGCGATTTGGCCGCCCTTGGCGCCGGCATAAACAGATTCGGCCAGACTGCCGACGCGCCCAGCATCCGAAGAAACATTGACGATACGGCCATATTTCTGTTCGAACATGCCGGGTACAAAAGCATGACACATTTTCATCGGCCCCTTGAGATTGATGTCGATTTCCTTATCCCAGCTTGCCGGCGATGATTCGACAAAAAATTCCGTATGACCCCAGCCGGCGACGTTCGCCAGCACGTCAAGACGGCTGGATTCGCTAATAATCTGATTTTTAAATGCGGCAATGGCGTCATCGTCCGAGATGTCAAGGCGAATAAAAGTGGCTGAACCGCCGGCAGCGCGTATATCCGCCGCCGCCTGCTCGCCATTTTCCTCATTAAGATCGCCAAGATAAACCGTGCCACCGACGGCCGCAAAAGCTTTTGCCGTCGCCAGACCGATGCCTGAAGCAGCGCCGGTAACGACGGTAATTTTATCCGTTAAATTCATATTTAAATCTGCTTTCGAAAATTATAATTTCTAAACTATATCCCGGCCAAAACGTTTTAGCAAAACTAATGCGTGGCAGCCCGGTTTTCCATTGGTCGTGATAAGACTGCCATGACGATTCCGGCGACTGCTAAGCTGAGCAACAGCCATAATGTACTGTCCCAATTTCCGGAAGTTTCTCGGATGGCGGCCAGCGCCGGCGGGCCAAATAATTGGCCGGTGTTGCTGCCCATGACCATTAACCCGCTCATGGTGCCAATGAGCGCCGGTGTCGGAGCGTAAACGGGTGCTGCGGCGAGGGCTGAGGCAGGAATTAATCCGCTCGCGACCCCGAACCCAAAGGCCAGGCCAAGGCGCAGGCCTTCGGGCAAAATGCTTAAAAAAATGCCGATCTCGGTCACCGCCATACCTCCTGAACCGAGGGCGAGCAGCAGCCAAATTGGCCAACCCCGACCCATGGCCCAGGCGGCCAGATAATTTCCGACTGCGTTGAAAACCAGCACCAGGGCCGGCACGGCGGCGGCAAACAAGGTGCTGACGCCATAGACTTCCAACATATAAGTTGGCAACCAATTCATCATCGAAATATGCTGAGTAGTATAGAGGGCGAAGCACACCGCCACCAGAACGCCGCCGCCCATGGCTAGGCTGCGTTTCACATTGCCGAGAATTGGATCCCGGTTGATGGCCTTAGTCTGACTCTGCTGCCATTTGGCGGTCGTGTGTATGACGACGACAATCCAAATTAAGGTAACGGCCAAGCTAACGCCCCACAGTATCCGCCAGCCAAAATTATCAAGAATCAACGCCGCAAACATCATCATACTGGCAAAGCCGATGGGCATATAGGCAGCCCAAACGCCGAGCGCCCATTTGCGGTCGCAATCGGCGGTCGTGCGCGCGATGATAGCGCCGCCGGTAATGGTGGTTGCGGTAAAACCAAGCCCCTCTATAAACCGAGCGATCAGCATGATACTGCTTGATGGGGCAAAAGTGCCGAGGAGGCTACCGAGAGCCAGCATCAGCAGCCCAAAGATCAAGACCCTGCGTTGACCGATCCTATCTGCAATCGCTCCGGCGACCAGACCAAGCGCAAATCCAATGGTTGAAATCATCGATGCAATCCAGCCTGACATGACAAGGCCGACTTCCAGATTGGCGCCAATTTGCGGCAGCGCGGGAGGCAGTTTACCGATATGGGAAGAGGCAACTATGCCGGCGCCAAAAACGACCCAGACAATCGGCCATTGCGTCTCGTGGGTTTTAGGAGAAAACAATACGTCAGCCATTACGGTCTCCCCATTTGCGGACAACTAATTTAGGTCTGCCTGTTACCCATCCAGCCAGTTAAAAATAATTAAATTAGTCGAGAATTATTTCCAAGCACAATTGATTGTCGACGTGCCGGGTTTCTTTCCGTGCCGATCTTTAAATTTATGAGCAATAGTAAATAATTAAAACTATCAGTGGAAGATTTATTGCTCCAGCGGTAACAAACTCTCTTATTATTTGATCGCCATGTCTAATCCGCCGATAAGATACTGCGGATCAGTTTATCCCAGAAGGATTTCTCTTTTGTCTGGGGCTTTACTCTAGCAACACGCGGCCTTTTTCCGACAAATTTATCAGCATGAGCATCATTCATGATCTGCTGCCAAATAATTGCCGGTAGCCCGCCACCAGTAATTTTTTTCATCGGGGCATCATTATCATTACCGAGCCAGACTCCAGTGACATATTGACGCGTGTAGCCAATAAACCAAGCATCCCGGAAACTTTGACTGGTACCGGTTTTGCCTGCCGCCCATCGCTGCAGTTGCGCTTTTTTACCGGTACCGGTAAGTATCACCTCGCCCAGCATATCATCCATCGCTTTGACATAACGGCGCTCAATGATGCGTCCCGTGCCACCGCCTTGGCGCCGATACAGCACTCGGCCAGAAAAGTTTTTTATCTGCTCGACACCAAAGGGCCAGATACCGTGCCCGCCATTCGCCAACACCGCAAAGGCTCCCGTCATTTCGATCAAACTAACACCCGATGTGCCAAGCGCCAAACTGGGGGAGGTGGTCAGTGGTGCAGTGATACCCAGGCGTTTGGCAGTTTTTACCACATTGCCGCGACCAACGTGCTCCGATACTTTGACCGCAATCGTATTGATCGAGCGGCTAAGCGCCTCTTTGAGCGACATTTCGCCATGATATTTGCCGTCATAGTTTCGGGGTTTCCAACCGTTGATAGAGAGGGCTGAATCTTTAAACTGGCTCTCCGGCAGCAAGCCGTTTTCTAGGCCAGTCAAATAGACAATTGGCTTAAAGACAGAGCCCGGCTGCCGGCGCGCCTGGGTTGCTCGGTTAAATTGGCTTTTTTGATAATTACGGCCACCCACCATAGCGCGAACAGCACCTTCCGGCGACATTACAATCGCAGCCCCTTGAGAAACGCCATAGCGTTTGCTGTTTTGAGCAAGATATCTCTCAATTTGGTGTTCCACTCGCGCCTGTAAACGAGCATCAAAGGTCGTCTGCACGGTAACATCACCTGACTGCGGGCCGATAAAACCCCGTACCTGTTCGGATATCCAATCGACAAAATAGCGGCCAATTTTCTGAGCCGGGTGATTGTGCGTCGACCGTAGATTTGACTTGGCGGCCCGCCTGGCCGCTACCTCGGTCAAATAGCCAGCTGCTACCATATTGGCAAGCACCACTTTTCCGCGTGAGATGGCCGCTTTAATATCGGCACGGGGATTGAGGCGTGACGGTGCTTTCAACAGTCCGGCGATAATCGCGGCTTGAAAAACTGTTAGCTTGGTTGCTGGAACACTAAAATATTTTCGTGCCGCCGCATCGACACCATAGGTACCTGAGCCCAGATAAACCCGATTAAGATAAATTGTCAGAATCTGGTCCTTGGTGAATTTCTGCTCAAGCCAGAACGCCAGCAACAATTCCTGATACTTGCGCTTAAACGTCCGGTCCGGCGTAAGAAACAGATTTTTTGCCGCCTGCTGGGATATCGTGCTGCCGCCTTGGACAACCCGCCCAGCCTTGAGATTGATCACCATCGCTCGCGCCACGCCGATTAAATCGATGCCGGAATGATTGTAAAAGCGCCGGTCTTCGGTGGAGATCACTGCGTGCGGCAGATAGGTGGGGAGGTCTTTGACGTTTACTGCACGGCCCTGCAAATCTCCGATGCTCGCCATTTTTGAACCATCGTGGGCCAGTAATGTCACGGCCGGTCGCCTGGTAACTTCCAAAGCTTTATCGGTGGATGGCAAATCATAGGCATAAAACGCCGTCATCCCGCCAAGGATAACGACGCCCCAAATCGCCAGGGTAGAGCTCCATTTGAAAATAAAACGCAAAAATTCGTAGCCTTTATTATTGCTCTATTTACCACCCGTTTTGGAAATCATGGTTTTTGACCGTTACGATTTGCCATTGGAATGATATATCAAAATCGTGTTAGAAAACGATTAAGGTATTATAAAAACTAAAAAATTAGGCTTTATTGTGACACCGTATGGCTGTGATCGATTAGGGTTGGGTGCAACCCAGTATCTCATGTAATATTTCCGGCGCTACTTTGCTGCCCTTCAAATTTTTTCCCCAGATTTCCACATGAGTAATATCCGCGGTCAACTTCGGTCAAATCCGCACCTTTTAGCAGGGCGCTTTGCAGATCAACATTGAACATATTGCGATGAGACAAATTGGTGCCACTGAAATCAACCCCGGCTAGATTTGAACCTGCGAGATTAACCTCGCGCAAATCAGCACCCTGAAGATTGATATTACTTAAATCCGTGTTTATCAATATCGCCCGTTGGCCATGACCTGAATTTTGCAGCCAATCACTGTGGTCTGATAATACATCTTGAATGGCTCTACCCGCCATTTAATCCTCCCAATTATTGTCGATAGATCTCAGGACAGCGTCACCCATTAAAATCGGTGCTTAAACACTCAATTTTAACACAACATTCCGAGAAAAAGAGCTTTAGACGTCCAAATTGGCAACTTTTAGCGCATTCGCCTGAATAAAGTCCCGTCGAGGTTCAACCACATCGCCCATCAATGTTGAAAAGACATCTTCCGCATCATCGGCGTGGCTTGCTTTTACCTGTAAAAGTGTCCTGACATTGGGATCCAACGTGGTTTCCCAGAGCTGTTCCGGATTCATTTCGCCAAGCCCCTTATAACGCTGCATTGAAACACCTTTACGGCCAAGCTCCATAACGGCTTCAAACAAAGTAATCGGGCCGGTGATATCAAATTCCTTGCCACTTAAGACTAATTTGCCGTGGTGCTGAAAGAATTGCTGCAATTTTGCACTATTGGCATCAAGCGCGCGGGCCTCAACACTGCGGATTACCGCGCCATCAATGACGTGAGGGCCGTCCGGTACACCGCGCAGCACACGAACAAAAGACAACCCGCCATCGGCGAGGGATTCCCCTTGCAAGCCTTTTTCTGCCA
>CAJWIB010000115.1 GCA_913041095.1 uncultured Rhodospirillaceae bacterium
AGCGCCACCTGCGACACCCGTCGCAACGATCACCCAAGGCCTCTATATGGTTGATCACCGGGCTAAACGTGACGTTAGTGGGCTGCAAAAGAAAAAACGCGATGCGCTGCGTCAAATTATCAAGCAGGAAGATGTCAAAAACGCCTTGGTATTTTGCAATCGCAAAAAAGACGTAGATATTGTCAATAGATCTTTTCTCAAGCACGGCTTTAATTCAGCTACGTTGCATGGCGATATGGCGCAAGCCTCACGTATGGAAACCATGGCGAAGTTTAAAGACGGCGAGTATGACTATCTCATCTGCAGTGACGTCGCCGCGCGCGGCCTGGATATTGATGATCTAAGTCACGTCTTTAATTTTGATGTTCCAATGCATGCTGAAGACTATGTCCATCGTATTGGCCGTACCGGACGCGCCGGCAAGCAAGGCCGTGCCTTCTCTATCGCCGGGCGTGATGATAAAAAGTTTATTGATGCGATTGAAAAGCTAATCGGCAAAGAAATACCGCGCCTGGAAATTGAAGGTGCTCTACCGGAAATTCAGATTAAAGAGGAGCGCAAGAGTAAAACTAAACGCGCTGCACCGAAAAAACCTACAACTGCGGAAAAAGCTGAGAAAAAATCAACACCTCGACGAACTCTCAAAAAACAAGTCGGAGAAAAAATTACAGATAACATTCCGGTTGAAGGCTGGGGTGATCATGTCCCGGCTTTCCTGATGCGCGCCGTGAAATCCTAGTTTTATAATCCAAGCGGCCTTTATTTAATTCCTGAATTTTCAGATTTTCTCGACCGAAAAAGCCGGTTATTCAGTTTGCGGTAAAATCATGTATAATAACAAATGCTTATTCATACCAATTACGCGCAAATTCCTGGGAGGAAGAAATGCAAACCGTTTTCGTCCAAGTAAAATGTGAACTCGGCCACGTTTATAAAGTGGCGGAAGAAGCCATTGAGTCCGTCGATAAAATATCGGAAATTCATTCAACTTCCGGTCAGTTTGATTTACTGATTAAATGCTATTTGGACGATACTGATGATATCGGTCATTTCATCAGCGATAAAATCCAGACTTTGCCCGGCGTAAAAGACACTTATACGCTGATAACCTTCAAAGCATTTTCTTAATATTGGTTATTGCTCAAGCACCTTGCCCCGATGACAACGGCAATAAATTTCGATGGACATAGTGAGGACAACAAACGTCCCTAGGCATAGACGTCGCCACCCGAAAATTCATTCGCGCTTTTTTCCGCCATGCCAGCCAAGATACTTTCCTCGTTGTGTTTCAATAATGCGGCGCTTGGGCAGTTTAAACAATTTGCCAGTGAAGAACGTGTTGACCCGGACCGATGCATTGGCGTTAACCAGAATGATGCCGATACGATAGCCGAAAGCGGTCACCTATTTAGATGCGATCCGGGATTCTTAAAACATATCTGGACACGACGGCAATTTGGCCAAAATCTCTATAGTATCTCTATAGTGTAAGCAGCCTCGTTCATGCGAGTTCAACTGACAGTATCATGGATACGGTCGGGCAATATTTAACTGCCCCGACACAAAGTTGGGATGCGTTGATTTGCCCGTTTGAACTCTACGATCTCATCCGAACTTTAAACTGGCTGACCAAGCTCGGAATTTGCCGCTACCACCCCTAAAACCCTACGGTTAACATGGTTATATTAATATCGTGCTGGAAAAATCCAATTTAAAGCACTAAATATAGGACCATGTGATGTACCGTTCCCAATGGAGCGAAAAAAAATTCTTTCGGAGATTTTGAATGTTTATCCAAACTGAGGCGATGCCCGATCCACTACGCATGAAGTTTTTTCTGGGCGAAGCTGTGATGCCGACAGGGTCCGCTGAATTCTTTGATGAAGAAGCCGCCGAGCGCTCTCCAATCGCGACACGCTTGTTTCAAGTGGATGGTGTAGAAACTGTAACGCTCTACGAAGAATTTATCATGGTGATTAAAGAAGAAACCTTTGATTGGCAGTTAATGAAGCCAATGATACTGGGTGCAATTATGGACCATTACACGGCGGGTGACCCAATCTTGCTAGGTGCAACCGTTGCCGATCTAGATTTAGAAACCGCCCTCGAGGCTTTTTTCGAGGATGCCGACCAAGATCAGAAAGCTGTCGCGCAAATCGTTGAGCTCATGGAAAGCCGTGTCGCTCCTGCCGCAGAACAAATGGGCGGTGAAGTAATTTACAAAGGCTTTAAGGACGGCGTTATCTATGTCGAATTTATTGGTCCGACTTCGGCTCTTGCCGGCGGTATGACCAATATCTTCGGTCACTACATCCCGGACGTTCGCGCCGTCAAAGATTATCGTGATGCGATCCCGAAACCCGGCCTTGATACTGATGAAGGCCGCGCAATTATGCAGGTATTGGATGAACGGATTAATCCATCGATTGCCAGTCATGGCGGTCATATTTCTCTGATCGATGTCAAAGACGATACGGTTTACGTTCGTCTCGAAGGCGGCTGCCAGGGCTGCGGCATGGCCGACGTCACTTTGAAACAAGGCGTCGAGGGCGAAATTAAAAATGCTGTACCTAGTATCGTTGCTGTGCTGGATGCAACAGATCACGCCGGTGGCACCAACCCCTACTATGCACCGAGCAAGTAATAGAACCGCCCTGGCGGGATAGGCTCGTGCAAGTTCTTTTGCTCTCAACTTACGATCTCGGTCATCAGCCGTTTAGCCTCGCCTCACCCGCAGCAAAACTGCGCGCTACCGGTGCAAATGTTACCTGTAACGACCTCGCCGTTGCTGTGTTAAATGAGGATGCTGTCAGAGATGCCGGCTTGATCGGGCTCTATCTGCCAATGCATACTGCAACGCGGCTTTCGATTGAGCTGTTGCCCCGGCTGAAGGAAATTAATCCAGACGCCCATATTATTTTTTATGGGCTCTATGCGCCGCTCAATGCGGATTATCTAAGATCCATCGGTGGCGATAGTTTTATTGGCGGTGAGTTTGAAGATACATTGGTGGGTATTTATCAAAATTTGGTCAAGGATGAGACAACTCCAACCACTCCGCTAATCTCAACCGCTAAGCAGGAATTCAACCAGCCTTGGCGTGAGGATTTACCAAAACTTGATCGCTATGCCCATTTAGATGTTGGTGATGGCACAACCAAAATTGTCGGCTACACCGAGGCCAGCCGCGGTTGCAAACACACCTGCTGTCATTGTCCGGTCGTGCCAGTCTATCAGGGTTACTTTCGCATTGTTCCGGTGGATATCGTGCTCGCCGATATCCGCCAACAAATTGCCAAAGGTGCTGAACATATCAGTTTCGGTGATCCAGACTTTTTTAACGGTCCCCGCCACGCGATAACAATCATTGAAGCCCTCTTCAAAGAATTCTCTGATATCACTTACGACGTCACGATTAAAATTGAACATCTCCTGAAACACCGGGAACTCTTGCCAAAATTAAAAGTGACTGGCTGTCTATTTATCACTACTGCGGTTGAATCAACTGAGGAAGATATATTAAGGCTGCTCGACAAGGGTCACAGCCAAGCTGATTTTAAGAACTCCACTGAAATAGTACACGCCGCTGGGTTGACACTAGCTCCGACCTTTGTGCCGTTTACGCCGTGGACAACCAAAGAAGGCTTCTTGCAACTACTCGAAACCATAGCTGAATTGGATTTGATCGAAAACGTTGCGCCGATTCAACTGGCCATTCGACTACTCATTCCCAATCAATCTGCATTGTTAGGTTTGACTGAAATCCAGCCGCATCTCGATGGCTATGACCATGCGGCCTTGAGCCATCGCTGGCATAACCGCGATCAGAGCGTGGAAAAGCTCTGTTCCGCAGTTCAGGAAATTGTTGAAGCCGGTGCGCGGGAGAAACGCTCACGGCGTGCTACGTTTACGGCAATTTATACGGCGGCCCTGGCCGCTTGCGAGCGCCCGGCTATCGACCTGCCGGACTTAATGAACGCCTCCGAAATCGCCATCCCAAGTATGAGCGAACCCTGGTTCTGTTGCGCCGAACCAACCCAGGAACAACTCGCGCGGCTTTAAACACCTTTCAAATAGTAAGCATTGTGCTAAAGCTACCAGGTATCTTTATTACATAGTAAATTTCGAAAATGATGCGCCTTCTCCTCCTGATACCTTCAACATCCTACCGGGTAAGCGATTTTTTGAGCGCCGCCCATCGGCTAGGTGTTGATGTGACCGTCGGCTCGGATGAGCAACAAGTGCTGGAAAGCATTTCAGACAGCGGTACCATAAAACTGGATTTTTCTGACCCGGAAAAGGCCGCTGGGGAAATTGGAGGTTTTCATGCCAGCTATCCTATTTCAGCGGTTGTCGCGGTTGATGATATCACCTGCGTCATCGCCGCCATCGCATCAAAAAAACTGGGATTACCGCATAATGATCCCGCTGCCGTTCGGGTGACGGGAAACAAGATGCTGTTACGCGAAGTTCTTACCAAAGCAGATTTACCGTCGCCGAAGCATCAAACACTCGCGCTCGACGTCGATCCTAAAATTTCCGCTGGGCTGGTGGACTACCCATGCGTGCTCAAACCGCTTAACCTTTCCGCTAGTCGCGGCGTTATTCGCGCCAATGACAAGGCCGAGTTTTGCACGGCGTTTAATCGGATCAAAAAGTTGCTGCAATCACTCGCAACCACCCAGATGGAAATACTAATTGAAGAATACATTGAGGGTGAAGAAGTGGCGCTGGAAGGTTTGATGGTTAACGGCAAACTCACCGTCTTAGCGCTGTTCGATAAACCCGATCCGTTGGAAGGCCCCTATTTCGAAGAAACAATCTACATCACCCCATCCCGGTTGCCGGCTGATATTCAAAATTCGATTAAAAATTTGACGGAGCAGTCGGCCAATGCCATTGGCCTCAAGGAGGGACCGATTCACGCCGAATTACGCACCCGTATCGACGCCCGAAACTCAAATAAAGCTGGCCCGTGGCTGATTGAAATAGCGGCGCGCTCAGTCGGTGGGTTGTGTTCTCGTAGTCTTAGTTTCAGCAACCAACTGACCCTCGAAGATATTATTCTCCGCCACGCTATTGGCGAACCGGTATTTCCAGACCGTGAGTCGAGTGCGTCCGGTGTTATGATGATACCGATCCCGAACGCCGGAGTGTTGAAACGCGTTGATGGCACGCTCGTAGCACAAGCGGTTCCCGGCATTACCGAGATAACCATCAGCATTGCCCTTGGTCAGGAAGTCCTACCACTCCCGGAAGGGGATAAATATTTGGGATTTATTTTCGCTAAGGCTGTTACGCCCGAAGAAGTTGAAACTGCTCTTCGCCAGGCTCACGACAAACTTTCTATTGAAATTAACTAGCTGCAGATGTTGGCAAAAGCTTCCGCCGCACGAATAATACCGGCTTCATCGACATCCAAATGGGTGACTGCCCGCAATCCGCTCGGTCCTGTCGCCCCCATACGTACGCCTTTTTCAAGCAGCTGCGCCGATATTTCTGGTCCTGACAGGCTCGCCTCGGTAACGTCGATAATGAGAATATTTGTCTCAACCGTCAGTGGATCAATTTGCACGCCCGGAATTTGCGCCAATCTGGTTGCCAATAACCGAGCATTGGCATGGTCGATGGTTAATCGGTCAACGAGATGATCAAGCGCATAAATCCCCGCCGCCGCCAATATGCCAGATTGCCGCATCGAACCTCCAAGTCGCTGTTTCCACGGCCAAGCCTTTTCGATAAATTCTTTCGAGCCCGCAATCACAGCACCAATTGGACAACCCAACCCTTTTGACAGATCAATCCACACCGTATCAACTGTGGCCGCGTAATCTTTTTCAGAAACACCGGAGGCCACAACCGCGTTTAACAATCTTGCACCATCCATATGAGTAACGAGGTTATTGTCTTTCGCCAATTCACTAAGAGATTCTAAAACTTCCAGCGGCCAGATACTGCCACCACCCATATTGGCGGTTTGCTCTACTGCAATCATTTTAGAGTCTGGGGCATGTCGAAAGCCGGCACGTAATCCGGCTTGGGCTTGCTCGACCGTAAATTGCCCCCGCACTCCATCTAAAGGCCTGATCGATGCCCGCGCAATCACTGCCGGCCCACTCGCCTCAAAATTGATGATGTGAGCCGTTTTATCAGCAATTATTTCATCGCCCGGCTGACAGTGGACCGCCATCGCAATTTGATTGCACATCGTACCTGAAGGCACGAACAGCGCCGCCTCTTTACCTAACAGATCAGCAACCTTTTTCTGCAGCGCATTAGTTGTCGGATCTTCATCGGCCTGCTCGTCGCCTACTTCGGCCGTCATCATCGCTTCCAGCATGGCTTTACCGGGGCGGGTTTTAGTATCGCTAAAAAGTTCGACTTCGGGATTAATCATAAAATTCTCAAAACTATTGAAACCTTTGCACCTTTCTGCCTGATTTCGTACTCTTCGTCCAACGCAAACAAGCTATTACATTATGAATCAAACAGAAAAAATTCTTGCAATTGTTGGACTTGCTGTCCTGATAATTAGCGCCTTAGTTATTCGCCACCAAGATGCCGGCTAAATAGCCTTTCTGAAAAAGAGATTATCAGACCGCTCATACCGAATTTTTCAAACTCGCTCAGACGGGAGACCCTCGGGGAACTCATTTCACCGGTTTAATGCATGGAATCTTTTTGCGAGGATCATTTAATCGGACTGAAGCCGCTAAATATTATTTGGTAAGTGCGCGCCTAGGTAATATCAGGAGATCTATTCGCTACATCAGTCATCTCAAATTCTCAAATAATTTAAATCAGATTTGTCTAATTTATACAGACCTCATTGATAAAGCCGTGCAAACCCATAATCCGCACGCAATTATCCTAAAAGCCCAACAAATGAATTCCGGCAGCTGTGTTCAAGAAGATCAAATTGCCGGCGCCCATTTCTTCAAATGGGCTGGCGAGGTTAAACCGCAAATTAGCGTATACCTTTTTAATGCTTACGATAGTTTTAGCGACTTCCAAAAAAATCAATTCAAGGCATTTAAAATCGAAAGACCGCTGCATATTAGCGACCAGGAATTTCTCAAATACTTCTTGGCTAAATTACCAGAAATCGAAACCATTAAGTTCGATTAGTTAGCTATCGGGACACACCAACAGAATTGATGTGATGCCATAACAGGCGGGCGGCAACACTGCGCCACGGCCGCCACGCCTCCGCCATCGCCACCAATTCTTCACGACGTGGACGCTCTTTCATTCCCTTGAGATGCATCAAGCCTTTGATAACACCGAGATCATCAACCGGCCAAAGATCAGGACGGCGCAATGCAAATAAGAGATAAACCTCGGCTGACCAGCGGCCAATTCCTTTGAGCTTGATCATTTCTTCAATCGCATCTTCATCGCTCATCCGTGCGACACGGCGGAAACTAAATTCACCACTGACAACTGCTTCCGCGATACCTATAGCATAATTTACTTTTTGGCCGCTGAGACCAACCTTGCGCAATTTCTCCGGGCCTAAGTTAAGCACCGTTTCTGGCTTCATTGGTTTTTCAATCGCATCCAGGCGGCCTCCGATTGCTCGCGCCGCCGAAGTGGAAACTTGTTGGCCACATATAATTTTGAGCAATGTGCTATAACCAGTCTGGCGCGAGCGTAGTCCTGGTAAGCCGATGTCTTTGACCAATCTGGCAAAATCTTTATCGCGCCGCCCCAGTTCGTGGGCACTTTCGGCGAAGGTACTTTTGGTTATCTTTACTGACATAAAACTACGTTAGCGAGGCGATGATGCGAGGACAACACAGAAACTCCGAACCGAGTAATGACGAACCTTGTTTTAGTAGCTAAACTAAACCCCTATTTCCCAAGTAGCCCCGATATTTTCTATCTTAAAACTGAGA
>CAJWIB010000116.1 GCA_913041095.1 uncultured Rhodospirillaceae bacterium
TCGGGCTCAGCCGCGCTCAGGCCATTGTCATCATTGGCGAGGATAAGTTTAAGCTGCGAACAGCCCTTATTGAGATTACCCGAAGCTCCAACCAAAGGCCGGTAAAGACCTTAGCCGCGCGCCTTAAACCAGATAGTGCAGCAGCAGTGCTCAATGACCAGAAAGTCTACGCCTTTGCCGGCATCGGCCGGCCGAAGAAATTTTTTAATACTTTGCTCGAAATCGGTTGTGATCTGGTTGGTGCAAAAGCCTTTGATGATCATCATCCCTATACTGAATCCGAGGTCACCAACTTGATGGCCATCGCCAAACATGAAGAGGCAAAGCTGGTAACGACCGCCAAAGATCATGTCCGGCTGCCGGCAGCTTTAAAAAAAGATGTGACAATTGTGTCAGTAACGCTCGACTGGGCCGATGAGAGTGCGCTAGACAGTCTGCTTAAGCAGTTCCTTTAGAAATTGAGTACCTAATTTTATGAGAAATTGGTTTCGCAGAACCATTGCGCACCCTACCGAGGCGGCGCTAGCCTGGGCACTAAATGCCTGCTTTGCATTGTTGCCGGTCGACTGGGCGTCAGCGCTCGGCGGCTGGATGGGACGCATGATTGGCCCAAAATTACGAGTTAGCAATAATGCTCGGCGCAGCCTCACCCGAGTGTTCCCCAATTTATCAACGGACGAGATTGAAGATATAGTCCTACGTATGTGGGATAATTTGGGCCGTACCGCCGGTGAACATCCGCATCTTGCTAAATTTGATCCCTATCTCGAAAATAGCCGGGTTGAATTTGTTGGCTCGGAATATCTCGATCAGCTCCTTGATGATGATGAACCGGGTCTCATTTTTTCCGGTCATATTGCTAATTGGGAATTACCTCCTCTCGCCGGCACCAAACGCGGGCTCAAACTTCATCTCGTCTACCGGCGTGCCAATAATCCGTTTTTTGACCGGCTGGTGCAAAAAGGCCGCGAAGCATTAGGCAGCGAATTACTTCCCAAAGGTGCAGAAGGTTCTAAAGATATTTTACGCGCTCTCAGAAAAGGTAATCATTTGGCAATGCTGGTCGATCAAAAAATGAATGACGGTATTTCGGTGCCCTTCTTGGGTGCCGATGCGATGACCGCTCCGGCCCTGGCTCAACTGGCCTTTCGCTACAAATGTCCCGTGGTGCCCCTCCAAGTTGAACGGCTTGGTGGCGCTTATTTCCGGCTGACTCTACACCCTCCCCTCGACCTGCCGGATAGCGGCGACAAACAAAAAGATGTTGAGACCCTGATGACGACCGTCAACGACCATCTTGGGGACTGGATCAAACAGCGGCCAGAACAATGGCTGTGGGTGCATAACCGCTGGCCAAATGAGCAGGAACAGCTACCGAAATAGTTAATTAGGTGCGGCACTTAATTAACTATTAGCGCTGGATCGAGTGGTAATTGGTTGAGCGTTACTCCCCAATGCAGATGCGGGCCGGTGGCACGGCCAGTTTGGCCAACTTCACCAATAATTTTCCCCTTGGTTACACGCTCCCCCGCTTTGACCCGGACAGCATTCATATGAAGATAGATCGAATGAAGGCCCAGACCGTGATTGATGATCACTGTCTTACCATTAAAAAACATACCGGGGTGAACGAAGATAACAACGCCCGCCGAAGTGGCTTTAATCTCGGCTCCCGTTGGTGCCGCGATATCCTGACCGTAATGGGGCCGCCGCTCTTGGCCATTTAGAATACGTTGCGTGCCGTAGACACCACTGACGCGGCCAATCGCCGGACTTGTAAATTCGGCTGTAAAAAAAGGTTCGGTCACTTTGGTTTGGCGTGCCTTATTGATGAGCGCACTTTCCTTTTTTATGCGAGCCAGATCCTCAGCACTTGGTGTCACTTGGCGTTTGGGCAAGCCATCGATACGCTGAATATCATATTTGCGTTGTTTGATAACAAGCTTGCGCAATACTATGGAACCATCGGTAAACACCACTTCCAGCTGAGATGTACGGGCAGCGAGGCGCGCGAAGCCCAGCAGAAAATCCCCGGCTTTAGCCTGTCGTATCCGTTTGCCGTCTAGCGTGATCAAGGCCCCGGGTGTGGCCCAGCCGAAAATCAGCCCGCCTTGGGTAAATTTCCCGGAAAGTTTTAGCTCACCGGCAACAGCAATCGGACTGAAGAATAGTAAAATCATAGTGATTGATAGGTACCATTTAGTCAAAGCAGTGATCCTTGGACGTCGTCATTTGGTTTTCGCGAAGACTTTTTTGTGGCCTTCTTCTTTCGCGGCTTGGCAGCGCCACCTTCAGAAACCACCGCGCCGATATCGCCATCTTTAAATCGAATGCCTATGACCATGCCGGGCTCGGTCGCGTCGGCGGACAGCACGGGCTGGCCCTGATCATCGGTCACCAACGTAAATCCCCGATCCAGCACACGCTGGAAAGAGAGTCCTTCGAGCTTCAGGCCGGCTCGGTCAAGATCGTGAGACTTTTGATTAACAAAAGTTGTCAGTGCGCGCTGCCAAGCCCGAATATTTGCACCTAACTCATTTTGCTTGGCGCGGATTTGTTGAGCCGGGCTGACCAGACCTCCCGCCAACCGTGCGATTTCCGAGGCGAGTCCGTCAAAATAAATGGCTTTGGCATTGATTAGCCGCTCACTGCGCTCATCCAGCCGTTGGGTAGCTTCCTCAGCCAAACGTCTTGGATCAGGCAGGCCGCGCGCCAACCCCTCGATCTCGCGGAGGTGTTCTTCCAGGGACCGGTTCATGACACGTTGCAGACGTACGCCATCATAGGCCACCTGCGCCATCAGATCACTACGGACCGGCACGGCCATTTCAGCTGCTGCCGTTGGGGTTGGCGCACGCTGATCGGAAGCATAATCGATCAGTGTCGTGTCAGTTTCATGACCAACCGCTGAGATCAGCGGAATGTCACTAGCAGCAACAGCGCGGACGACAATTTCTTCATTGAACGACCACAGGTCCTCGAAACTACCGCCACCCCGAGCGACAATTAGCAAATCAGGTTTAGGTATAGGACCATTTTCAGCTATCCGGTTAAACGCTTCGATGCCGACGGCTATTTGCTGGTCGGCTCCGTCACCTTGCACATTACATGGCCAGAGCAAAACATGACGTGGAAAGCGGTCGGCCAAACGATGAAGAATATCCCGAATAACCGCTCCGGTGGGCGACGTTACGATACCAATGCAGTCCGGTAAAAACGGCAGTGGCTTTTTGCGTTCCTCATCAAACAGACCTTCCGCCAAGAGTTTTTTGCGACGGTCTTCGAGCATCTTCAACAAGGCACCTTCACCAGCAACTTCCATCTGCTCGATAACGATCTGGTAACTTGAGCGCCCGGCATAGGTCGAAAGCCGTCCGGTAACGATCACTTCCATACCATCTTCCGGCGAGACCGCGAGACGGCTCACCGTGCCCCGCCAGCAGACCCCATCCAGTACTGCGTTTTCATCCTTCAATGTGAGATACATATGTCCGGAGCGGGCGAGCGTCAGCCTTGAAATTTCTCCCCGCACGCGTACATGCGAAAAATTATCCTCAACGGTTCGCTTGAGACTCTGCGATATTTCGCTGACAGAAAGAATTGGCTGGTTGTCGCCCACCAAACTTTCTGGCTCTATTTGATCTAGATTATCAGTCATGACTTCCTGTTAATTTATGCTACAAGACAAGCAGAGTACAGTGTGATTGAGCATCAACTTTTCGGGGGAGTTTAAATGAACATTCTAGTCGTTGGTAGCGGTGGACGTGAACATGCACTCTGTTGGGCGATCGCTAAATCTCCTAAATGCAACAGGCTTTATTGCGCTCCCGGCAATGCGGGGATTGCGGACGTTGCTGAATGCGTTGCGGTGTCGGGTGAGGATGTTAACGGCTTGGTTACCTTCGCTAAAAACCAAGCCATTGAGTTGGTTATTGTCGGCCCAGAAGCCCCCTTGGTGCTCGGCCTCGTTGATGCCTTAGCAGCCGCAGGCATCAAAGCTTTTGGCCCAAGCGCCGCGGCAGCTGAGCTCGAAGGATCGAAGGCGTTCATGAAAGATCTGTTTGCCAAATATAACATTCCGACCGCAGCGTACGGCCGCTTTACAAATTTTGATGATGCTGTCGCCTACGTTAGGCAACAAGGCGCGCCGATCGTCATCAAGGCCAGCGGTTTGGCCGCCGGTAAGGGAGTCATCCTCGCTCAAACTGAAGCGGAAGCCCTTGAGGCATTGGATCAGATGATGATCCAAAAAAGCTTTGGTGATGCCGGAGATGAAGTTGTAATCGAAGAGTTTCTGGACGGTGAAGAGGCGAGTTTTTTTGCGCTCGTTGATGGTGAGACGGCACTGCCGTTAATCTCTGCCCAGGATCACAAAGCCGCCTATGACGGCGATAAGGGTCCCAACACGGGCGGTATGGGCGCTTATTCACCAGCACCCGTGATGACGCCTGAGCTGGCGCAGGAAATCATGGATACTATTATTCAACCAACCATCGACGGTATGGCCGCTGAAGGTTGTCCTTATAAAGGCGTGCTGTTTGCCGGCCTCATGATCAAAGACGGTAAGCCCAAAACCCTTGAGTTCAATGTGCGGTTCGGTGATCCGGAATGTCAGGTGTTGATGGTGCGGCTAAGCTCGGATTTGGTTGAAGCGTTGGATGCGGCTGCAACAGGCCGGCTTAATGAGATTAAGTTAATCTGGCGGGAAGAAACGGCTTTGGTCGTCGTCATGGCGGCAGAAGGCTACCCCGGTGCTTATGAGAAAGGTTCAGAAATTAAAAACCTGGATCAAGCCAATGTTATCGATGGTGTTACGGTTTTTCATGCCGGCACCCAAGCTGAAAACGGCAAAATATTGACAAGTGGTGGGCGGGTGCTTGGCGTAACAGCGTTAGGTGCTGATGTTGCCGAGGCGCAAAATAAAGCCTATCAGGCGGTCGATAGTATCGATTGGGAGCAAGGCTTTTGCCGCCGCGATATTGGCTGGCGGGCAATTGCCAGAAACAATTGGAGCTTAGACTAACTACTGGTCTTCGGCTTTCGCCAGCGCGATCCAGATTTTTGGCCCCCAACTTCGATGCGCCATCACCACTGCTCCTTTGAGCGCTTCGATAACATTTGCTGCTTTCATGTTGGCAATTTTGGCGGCGTTTCTCATGTCTTCTTTATTGACACCATCGAAGGTGATTTCTTTTTTGAGAAAGTGGTAAAGAATGGTTGAAGAAAATACATCTTCGTCTTCCATCGGAATATTGTGGACGTCGACATTGATTTGATAAACCGGTTTACGGTTATCGAGATAAGGCAATTCGGTAATAAACATGGTAGCGGTAAATTTTATCGGTTTTTTTTTGTAGTCGCATTGCACCGGTAACTGATAGTCGGATGTGACCTGCATATCGCCTTCGACTTTTACCCGGCCCTCAAACTGAATCTGGTAATGGCAAGGTGGTAATTTCATTTTGCCAACAGTCTTGGTGCTCAGATTGCCATTGATCGGCTCGGTTAGCTTGCCGTCAATCATCGGCACCAGGGCGGTGCCATAGACAAAGCCAAAATTTTTGCCGTCTTTTTGTACGGCGACCCATTTCGTCCCTTTGGCTTTGCCGACTGCCTTGACCACAGATTTATTGCGAAATTGGCCGACCCTTTTTGATTTGGTTAACGGTTTCTCGCGAACATTAATGTTTTTAATGACGAGATATGTTTTAACCGAAGGTGTCAGCTTTACTTTCTCAAACGGGTCAGTGGCACGCACCGTTGTCACTACGATTAGGCTCAGCAGAAAAACCGTCCCAATAATCGCGCCACGTTTAACGCTAGCCCGCGTCACAAATTTTTCCCCAAACCAAACGTTAAGTTGTCCTCAAAACCAATGATACCTACCCAAAATTGCTGTAACCACCTTCTTTTACGTTAATTTGCCGTTAAATTAGCAAAATTGATTCAATATCTTGTGGATAACCCTAAATATAGTGTTGACGACCAACTTAAGTCCTAAATATAGTAGGCCACGGTGGTCAAATACATTACTATTTCGGCCGGAGAAACCTCCAAAAACTCAGGTAAGAGGTCGGAAAAGCGATTTTTAACCACCGGAAATACATCTAAATCGGGAAAATCCGGAGGTTAAATTATGGCGAATGGCTTCGAATGGAACGCTGAACGCGTTGAAGAACTCACAAAATTATGGGCGACAGGTCTTTCGGCCAGCGAAATAGGCCGCAAACTTGGCATTACTAAAAACGCTGTAGTCGGCAAAGTTCGGCGTCTTGACTTAGCGATGCGCCGGCAACCAGCGACCCCTAAAGTGGATCGTAAGGTCATTACCTTGGATAGCCTTAAAGCCAATATGTGTTCCTGGCCGAACGGAGAGCCAGGTACGCCGGAGTTTCGTTTTTGTGGTAAGGTAGCGGAGCCGAGCAAGCCTTACTGTGCGGATCATTGCACCATCGCCTATGTGCCCAATATCAGGAAAAAAGCCACAGCTGTCGCTTAAGTCTAATCGGAACGCTAGTTAGGGTTTAATAATCAGGGTGCCATCCTTAGTCTGGTCGTCGACTTTTTGGGTAAGGCGCGTCATCGCTTCATCAAATTTATAGTTTGGTACCTCTTCGCGCATGATGAATATCATATCCTCGACAAACATCTTGGTCGCGTTTTCAGTCATATTGCTGTAGAGCTTTTTATTCAGCCTTCATTCTGTTCGGCAGTTTCCAACAGAATAATGACGTCATCATAATCGGCGAAATGCAGCAGCGACTGGATACCACTGACATTGGTGCGGGTTAGATTTTCTAATAGTTCTTTGTGGCGATTCTGTTTTTCTGCCACCGTTTCCGGGCGCAGAATTGCTGATAGCTGAGAGTGAAGATGCTCTAAATCTTCGGCCGTAATTTCGATCCGATTATCCTCAAACAGTATTTCGTAAACATCATCGGATATTTTATTGACGGTAAATTCCATTGGGTAATCCACGTTGCTCCGTAACAATTAACAGGCTTGCGTAGCCCAATTCCGAATACAATGTTGTATATATGCTAGCGGCCAATGCTCAACACCCGGTTTATGACTTAAAATTAGCTTGCGCGGCCTGGGTTCGACCGGCAAAAATTACAACAATATTGATAAATTTAATCAGGAGACAGCAATCATGGCGACAAAATTGGCGACTGGCAATTGGACCGTATATCTCTCAGGTGAAATCCATAGCGATTGGCGGGAGCAGATTAAAGATGGCTGTGCTGCGCAAGATCTGCCGGTACAGATCGTGGCGCCAGTGACCAATCACGAAGCCAGTGATGACTGCGGCGTTGAAATTCTGGGTCAGGAAGACAATCCGTTCTGGAAAGACCATAAGGGCGCGCAGGTGAATGCTATTCGCACCCGGACCTTGATTAAAAAATCAGATGTCGTGGTGGTTAAGTTCGGTGACAAATACCGTCAATGGAACGCGGCCTTTGATGCTGGCATGGCAGCAGCCCTCGGTAAGCCGATCATTGTGCTGCACGCTGAAGACCTTACCCACGCTTTGAAAGAAGTCGATGCGGCGGCTCTGGCCGTCGCCGAAAGCCCGTCGCAAGTTGTCCGGGTCCTCAATTACGCGATCAATGGGAGTTTGTAGTTTTTTCAAACTGCCAAACTAAGAAGCGTCGAGCTGGTAGCGCGCAAGCGCCTCATAGGCTGCGCCGGCATGACCAAGATGGCTGCGGAATAGTGTAAAATAATCGACTGAATACGGCGGCAATAAGAGTTCCGCCTGTGCCTCTAAATAACCGGCAACAGCGGTGACCGGAACACGCTTCAAGCGTGCCAAGGTCACGTGGGGTCTAAATTTACGATGTTCCGGTTCCTGGCCCGCCAGAATGAGCGCCTG
>CAJWIB010000117.1 GCA_913041095.1 uncultured Rhodospirillaceae bacterium
CCGGTGAAGGTGTCGAGGATGTGCAGGATCACCTTGAAGCAATGTCGGAATTGCTGGGTGAGCGCGTATTGATAGGTAATTTCCGTCTCGCCATTGATCGTTGCTTCACCGTGCCGGGGGCAGGGCTGGTGGTGACCGGTGGTGTATTTTCAGGAAAAGTCACCGTCGGCGATCAGCTTATCTTGTCCCCACAAGGTACCAGTGTCCGGGTGCGTGGCATTCATGCGCAAAACCAAGAATCGGAAACCGGAGTGGTCGGCCAACGCTGTGCGGCCAATATCACCGGTGGTGATCTCAATAAAACTGACGTTCATCGTGGAGATTGGCTCCTAGCTGAGAAAGTCCACGATCCGGTGCCGCGCTTTGATGCCCGGCTGCGGGTGCTACCGAGCGAAGGTCGACCGCTCAAGCATTGGACCCCAGTTCATGTTCACTTAGGCGCCGCCGAAGTGCCGGGTCGGGTCGCCATGCTTGAAGAGAAATTCATTGCACCTGGCGAAAGCGGTTTGGTGCAGATCGTGCTAGATCGTCGCATCGGTGCATTGCGTAACGATGGCTTTGTTATTCGTGACCAATCAGCACAGCGAACCATAGCCGGCGGCCGTATTATTGATCCATTTGGACCAGCTCGCGGTCGCGCCAAGTCGGATCGCATCGCTTTTTTGGCTGCGATGTCCAAGACCGATGCGAATGAAGTGCTGGCGCAATTGTTGGCTCAATCGCCCTTGGGTGTCGATCTGGCTCATTTCTCGGTTGCCTGGAATTTAACGCCGGATGATCAGGCAGCACTTTGGGAAATTGTTGAGATGGTTAAAGTCGGACCGGATGAAAACCCCATCGGGCTGTCGCCGGGACATTTTGCCGCGCTCGGCTCGACAACTATCGACGTGATGCAAGGCTGGCATGGTAATAACCCTGATCGTCCCGGACCCGGTGTTGATGCGCTCCGCCGGATACTGCCGAACCGGTTGCCATTAGCGGTGTTTGAGGGAGTGCTCAGAAGTCTGGTGTCGGAAAAAAAGATTATGCATTTGGGTGCCAACTATTGCTTGCCGGGGTTTGAGCCCAAACTCGACAGCAAAGATGCTGCCATGTGGAAGCGGGTGATGCCTGTTCTTGAAAATGGATATACCAAGCCACCAGTAGTACACGCGCTCGCTGAAGAACTTTCACTTGATCATCGCACGCTGGAAAAATTTTTAGTGAGATCAGCTAAATTGGGTCTGGTATGTCAGGTTGCTAAAAACCGCTTTCTGTTGCCAGAAGCCGTATTGGAACTTGGAGATATCGTCGAAGCCCTCGGCGCAAATGAAAATACTTTCGGGGTGGTGGAATTTCGCGACCGTAGTAATATTGGCCGCAATCTGGCAATTGAAGTTTTGGAATTCTTTGATAAATCCGGCTTTACCTGGCGCACTGGTGATGTACGTAAAGTTTTAAAGACAGTATCTGAGGTGTTTGGCGAACTGGCCGAGTAGGGGACATGGCAAAAATTCACATTCAGGGCTGGCGCTTTATCAATCATTCCTATGCGCTGGTGAACCAGCATCAGATACTAGCTTTGCTGCGCCGTGGAGATATCGATATTTCGTTTGAAGAATTGCCACTTTTTGATCCGAACTGGCGGCAATCAAAGACAGGATTTGATGATGTCTCGTTGCAACAGCTTGATGAACTCTCAAACGACAAAGTCAATGCCGATGTGGTTATCCGCTATTGGTTTCCCTATGATTTTACACCTGCGGGTGACCAACCCACCTTTGTTTTCGGCACGTCAGAGTTTAGTGCCCTTAGTTCTGATCAGATCAAAGATGGGCAAAATATAATGGATGCCCTGGCCGGCAATGACACCCAAATTTTGACACCGTCAACTTGGTCCAAGCAGGGTTTCGTCAATTCGGGTGTCGACGACAGCCGTATCCATATTGTGCCCCATGGTATAGATACCAACATTTTTTACCCTGATCCAAACATTGACCGGCAGGGCATACGGGAAAGGCTCGGAGCCGGGGACAACAACTTTTTATTTCTGAATATCGGTGCGATGACGACCAATAAAGGGATCGAACAGCTCCTGGCTGCTTTCACCCGCCATCGTCAAAGCAATCCCAATGCACTGCTGATTTTAAAAGGGCAGGACAATCTTTATGGATCTGGCGGCAAGCTCAACAAGCGCTTGAGCGCAGTAGCCGAGGCCCAAGGCGTTGCACTTGAGGAAATTCTCGGTGGCTTGCGTTACATTGGTGATGATTTTGCCCCGGAAAAAATGGCCGATCTTTACCGCGTCGCCGATGCTTATGTATCCCCTTATCTCTCCGAAGGATTTAATTTGCCAGTCCTGGAAGCGATTGCGAGCGGCTTGCCTATAATTTGTACCGCCGGTGGGCCGACCGAGGACTTCTGTAGCGACCAGTTTTGTCTCAAGATCGACAGCGAGCTCGCTGATTATTCACAAGGCCGCCAGTTTTTGTCGCCAAATATCAATCACTTAATATCTCTGATGGAACGCGTGCAGGGCGATGATGCCTTTCGCCAACAAGCCGCCAGCGCCGGCCCGGCTCGGGCTCAAGAGAAATTTACCTGGGATGCTGTCGTCGAGCGCCTAATTTCTGTTATTCTTTAAATATACGGCTGATCGGAGTTAAATAATGACGGTATTTATGACGGCGCTGGTTTATGTCGGTGCAGCGGTGGCGGAAATCGCCGGCAGTTTTACCTTCTGGGCATGGTTGCGGCTCGATAAATCGATCCTTTGGGTATTGCCGGGTATTGTGTCATTGATCATATTTGCCGCTTTGCTGACTCGCATCGATGCAGCTTTTGCCGGACGCGCATTTGCCGCTTACGGCGGCGTCTATATCATGGCATCGCTGGCCTGGTTGTGGCGGATCGAAGGTATGCGGCCCGACCGCTGGGATTTAATCGGTGGGGCGATCTGCCTGATTGGCGCTGCGGTCATTATTTTTGGCCCGCGGGGAACGATTGCCTAAATCTTGATCGGAGCGGCGAATTTACCCGAACCGCGATGCGGATATTTAGCCAAAGCGTAGTTTTGCTGATGACAGGCACGCGTAATTACGACAGCTTTCCACAATACGCCACCGGCGATAGTGAAAAAGCCGGCAGCCACCCAAATTGGCACCTCGGCATTTACCAGCAAGGTGCCAAATAAGATAAACGGCAGCACATGGGCGATAATATGCAGCTTCGGTGTAATAACGCCAAGAATACGCCGGTCAATCGGTCCAATACCCCAGATTTTGGCATTGCCAATATAACGCCGCCACAGATAAGCGTTGACCAGCACCAGCAACATGCCCAGCACCGGTACGGCAACTGGCGAGGGTAATTGATCACCCCATTTCGAGAATATCAGCGTCAACAGTGCGGTGCCTTCCAGCAAGCCTGTGGCGACCAGCATCATCGGCATTTGGGCAACCCGCCAGGTTGGAATACCTTTGCCGGCATGTAAAATGCGGCCCTGGCAATAGAGAAAGCCCAAGGCACCCAAGGCGGCAATGCCGTGGAATACGGGGTTGGGCTGAAAGAAATCGGCAAAGACTGCCAGATAAAACACACCAACCGCATAAATTTCCCTCGACATCCAAGAGGTTTGAGGCCGCAAGATGGCATAGGGTGCGCGTAATTTACGGCCGATCTTAAGCCAGACAAAAAACAAGCCAATAGCCATGATGACGCCGGCGCCGATATTAATATTGACCAGGTACCGATCTTCAAAGTTTTTTAAGAAGAAACTCAAAAAATACGCCATAACGACAGCGCCAGAGCCAATGCCACCCATAATAAAGTTCATCGCCGCTCGCATATCCCAGAAGGTTTGGCGCCGACCGACTAAAGCATGCTCCAGATCAGACAACGCTTCATCACCCAATTCATCTTCGACGGGCGCACGGCCCGGCACAGCAGGGGTTTCAACTAAATATTTAATCTGAGGGTCGGCACCCAGCTCAGGATGCATTTGGAAGTAATCCCGTTCGTTTACCAAACGGGAGACCTCACTTGTCGGATCATTGAAGTCGCCGAACTGAATGGCGGCGGAAATGCAAGACGCTGCGCAAACAGGCGTGACTTCGGGATCAACGCCCGGTTTAAGCCCAACGGCCAATCCCTCATCAATCCGGTCGATACAGAAAGTGCATTTCTGAGCAACGCCAAAACGATCTTTATGGGCGACGGCTTCTTCCTGGATGGTCTGCTCGCCGTAATAATATTCCTGTTTATGAACGATGGTCCGCGCTTGATAGGGGCAAGCGACAGCGCAAGAGGCGCAACCGATGCAGCGATCATAGTCCATGGTGACCAACCCGTCTTCACGCTGTTTGGTGGCGCCGGTGGGGCAGACGGGAACGCAGGGTGGCTCATTGCAATGTTGGCAGCCAACCACCATGAAAAGACGCTCCACATCGGGAAATTTACCGGATTCAACATCCAATACTTTGCGCCATTGTATGCCGGGTACAGTGTCATTGGCGTGTTTGCAGGCGATAGTGCAGGTTTGACAACCGACGCAACGGTTAATATCGACGGTCATACCCCATCGTTTTTTACTTATTTCATTCATGCTGGGGACGCACTTTCAACGTGTCGTTCGGATCGTTTTGAGCCAGAGCCCTTGGTCACCTTGATCCGCGCATAATCTGCGCCACTGCCCGTGGAATCCGTCAGTTTGACCGACAACGACGTCAGAGAATTGAGGCTGGCGAGTTTGAGGTCTTTGGCAAAAGGTGTTTTCCAATGATCAAATTGACCGATCATCAATACTATATCTGGCCGAATGCCTTCCCTGAGGACTGCATAGCCTTTGGTCGAGCCAGTGATGGATTCCAGATTGACGGGATCGCCTTCTTCAATACCCATCTCCCGCGCTTTAGTAGTATTAATGATCACACCTTTGTGGCCGGTTATATTCTGCGCCACTTCATTGATCATGGGAATGCCGACGTTGGAGCCCCAGGAATATTGCATGGAGCGGGATGTCAGACCGATAAAAGGATAATCGTCAGGATCGCCACCATTTTCCATGACATGTTCTGACCAAATGTCGGGGAAAGGTTTATAGGTTGGCATGGGTTCGTATTCTTTCAGCTGTTCGTCCCACCATTCGACGCCAATTTCATGCAGACGATTGGCCAGTTGAGTGCCATGGCGCAGGATACGTTCCTGATAGGGCAGCTCGAAGCGGATGCTATTTTCCTTAAGGTGAGGATAGAGGAACCATTTTTTCTCTGGATAAGGTTTCATCATAAACCCGTTTTCCTTGAACCATTCAAGGTTATGGATTTCCTCACCGTCTGAAAGTCCGTGGCTCGCAGCCAAGGCCGACTGTTCCCAGATTTCTTCTCGGGTATTGGGCCGGTCTTCGTCAATCGAGTAGTTGAATTGACCCGTCTGCAATCGAATGCCATGAGCGCCTTTGTTGATGGCGACATTGTATTCTTTCAATAAGCCAGAACGGTTGGCGATTTCAGTAGAGATATCGGTCATATCCATACTGTCGACAACTTTGTCGCCTACCGGTTGGCGGATGGTATAGCCTTCATCCTTCCAAAACTGCTCGACGAATTTAGTGCTGCCCAATTGGATTATTTGCAAACTTTCCAAATCCGTGGAGTCCGGCAGGATGATGTCCGCCATGTGGTTGGTTTCGTCCGGTGTATAGGCGAAAGCTACGGTAAAGGGAAATTCCGCTACTCGTTCAGCTACTTCCGGTGCATTCCAGGACGAGATTGCCGGATTGGTTTTATAACAGAACCAGAGATCGGGCTTAGTCGGTTTGGGCCAATTTTTCGGCGGCTCTTTCTGAAACAGCCAGGGTAAATGAGCAGGGCCCAAGGCAGCCGACCAGGGCGAGTCGCCCACTAGTGGCACCAGGGTCTTATAGGCGTTCCGTATATGGGGATTTTTCGTCCAGCCTTCTTTGGTGGTTTCGTTGAAGGGGAACTTCATAAAACCGTCGTTGTTTCGGATGGCGGATTTTGTCCTGTCGTCAGACGGCCGGTTCAGTTTAACATTGGTGCCCAGGGTGCCACCGGGTACTTCGAGCGCCCCCACCAAGGTCAGCAGCATAGTGCGCGCCCAACAACAATGGTAAGCACCCCAGCCATTATTAACAGTCTTACCTAGCACCACGGCGACCGGTCGAAAGGGCATGGTCTTGCCTTCGATTTCGATGGTCTCACCGATACTGGCGGCGGCTAGATATTCGTCGGCAATCTTACGGATACGCTCTGCCGGTACGTCGCATTCTTCGGCAGCCCATTCAGGCGTATAGGTGGCCATATGATCCAGCAATTTTTGGAACGCAGGTTGGACCACTATGGATTCGTGGTTCCATTCCTGATCATCGGCGCCGATTTCAAGGCCGGAGCAGGTGAAGTTGCCTTCCATCGCCGGATCGATAATTTTTGAATCGAAGATCTTGGCCCTGCTGTCCGACATGTCATAGATCAGCGGTTTACGGGAACTGGGATCTCTCAGGAAATAACCATTCGGTCCGATAAGGTAAGGGGAATTGGTGTCATCGGTCAGGCGTTCAACATCGCAAACGTCGCGCCAATTGCGCCCGATAATCATGTGATTGATCAGGGCGAACAGGAATGCCGCATCGGTCTTGGGCTTTATGGGCAGCCACTCGCCCGAAAGCGCGCCAGTAATGGAGAGATGAGGTTCAACCTGGACCCTCTTCATGCCGCGGACACGGGCGTCGGCGTGGCGTCTGATACCGGCGACGCCACCCGAGGCATCGCCGTTGTCGCCGCAGGATATGACATAATTTACCCGAGGCGTATCGGCGGAGACGATAAAGGCCCGGTGCCAAAGTTCGCCGTACAGATGTTCGGCATGAGTGCATTTGACGCCCTGACCGGCACCAAAGCCTAAATCAACCTGTTTAAGGGCAGACAGTAAGGCGGGAAAGGTGCCCATGTATTGAGTCGGCGTTCCGCCGCCGCCAAAGCTGGCGGCAATGCGTGGATAGCCGGATTTGTCGGTCAAACCCGTATTGTGGATTTCCTTAATCTTTCCGGCGATGGCGTCCAGCGCTTCATCCCAGGTTATGGGAACGAAGCCCGGGTCCTGATCCCGGCCCTTTTTCGGGTTGCTCCGCTTCATGGGTTGTCTGACCCGGTTGGGATTATAGGTCTTCTGGATTAGGCCGAACGCCCTGACGCAAACCCGTCCGCATCCCGGATGTTTATCACTGATGGCGTAGTTGGACTCAATACGCGTCGCCACGCCATTTTCTACTTCGACCTTGAGAAGATCGGGTCCGGAAACACACTGATAGCAGAATGTGGCGACCGATTTCTTGATTGAATCTTTCGTGGCTTGATCCATCAGAGCAAACTTTCAAAATTTAGTCGCGCGTTAGAGAGCTTCGATTTTTGCGCGCTTGGTTTCGAGGCGTTCGAAAGTTTTAGACTTATCAACGATAAATCGATTGTGCTTGCCGATGCCCACATCTTCCAGAGAATCCTTAACATGGGCAGACATTGAAACAGCTCGACCGTTTACTTCCTCAACGGTAATTGTAACTTCGACGCTGTCGCTTTCAACCGTTGCTGCAATGTGGTCGACGGACACATGGGTGCCAACGGTATCTTCATCTTCATCCAAATGCTCGATCAGCAAATCGCGGGCCGTGTGCTCAATATCGCGGACCATCCACGGCGTGGCATATACCCGACCTTCGTCGCCCATAAACCCAATCGTCCGATCACGGTCGACTAAAATTTTTGCCGTCGTTGAGATGCCGGCCACCAAACTATCTTTCATTAAATATCTCCTAAATTAATTATCCATTGTACCA
>CAJWIB010000118.1 GCA_913041095.1 uncultured Rhodospirillaceae bacterium
AACTAAGAAGGAGCATCATGCAGCATGTAGCATCCTTCAGCCTCATAGCATCTTTCGGGGGTAAAGCGGACATAAACGGGCTACGGCTTTCCTTTTTTTAATATCTCACGTCCGGCCTTCAACTATTTTTATAACAAAGACAATGGCCTAAGCTTTTTGATTCAATTTGTTTTCCATTTTGCCATAAAGAGTTTTAACAGAAACAAAATCTTACCAGTTTTGAATAGGGAAGAAAGGTTCGATTATAGATTAGGGAAGTTGGTGGTTATTTCTTATAAAAAATTAACCTTTTAAAAGGCGACTTGATCGCCACCTTTGAGGGCCAAGCGTTCGCGGGCTTCGGTCGGGGTTGCCACTTCAAGCGACAGATCTTCAACAATATGCTTGATTTTAGACACCTGTTCAGCGTTTGATTTCGCCAACTCTCCCTTACCGATATAAAGCGAGTCCTCCAGGCCAACGCGTACGTTACCGCCTAAAATAGCGCCCGTTGTGACAAAGCCCATCTGGTGGCGTCCGGCAGCCAATATCGACCATTCGTAGTTTTCCTCACCAAAGAGTTTATTGGCCATCCGGCGCATGTGCAGGAGGTTTTCGATATCAGCGCCAATACCGCCGAGAATACCGAATATGGTCTGAACGAAGAATGGCGGTTTGACCAAGCCGCGGTTGACAAAGTGGGCGAGATTATACAGATGACCCATGTCGTAGCACTCAAACTCGAAGCGCACGCCGTGGCCTTCGCCGAGCTCTTTCAAGACCCATTCGATATCCTTGAAGGTATTACGGAAAATAAAATCCCGGGTCATCTCGAGATATTCCGGCTCCCATTTGTGTTTCCACTCAAACGGTTTATCGAGGATCGGAAAGAGGCCAAAATTCATTGAGCCCATATTGAGTGAGGTCATTTCTGGGCTCGCCCGTAACGCTCCCTCGCAGCGTTCCTCCAATGTCATACCGTGACCCCCGCCGGTCGTTATATTTACCACCGCATCAGTCGATTGTTTGATGCGCGGTAGAAATTCCAAGAAAGTATCAGCCGACGGCGTTGGGCTACCGTCTTCGTTGCGCGCATGTAGATGGAGAATGGAAGCGCCGGCTTCGGCTGCCGCGATGGCGCTTTCGGCAACCTCATTAGGTGAGATCGGTAAATATTCCGACATCGTCGGTACGTGGATTGAGCCGGTAACGGCGCAAGTAATAATAACGCTTTTAGCCATAACTATAAGTCTCCCCTATTCATCAAATATAGCAACCGCACGGGTCCAGCCCGCCGAGGCGCCTCTAATTTTTACCGGAAAACACGCGATCTCAAAGCCATCTGATGGTAGTTTTTCCAGATTGTGCAATTTCTCTAAATGGCAGTAACCAATTTCGCGGCCAGCCTTATGGCCTTCCCAAATGATCTCTGCATTACCGGTTTCTGCATATTTATCTTTGGTATGAACGAACGGCGCGTCCCAGCTCCAGGCATCCGTGCCGGTGACGCGAACACCTCGCTCGAGCAAATATAGCGTTGCCTCCCGCCCCATACCGCAACCGGATGAGACATAGTGATCGGTACCATAGGCTTTGCCTGCCGCAGTATTGATCACGACGATTTCCAACTCTTGCAATTTATGACCGATACGGTCCAGTTCCTTTTCTACGTCATCAGCCGTCACGACATAGCCGTCATCGAGATCACTAAAATCAAGCTTAACGCCTGGCCGGAAGCACCAATCAAGCGGTATTTCATCAATTGTGATGGCGCGCTCACCCTTATTCATTGTCGAATGAAAATGATAGGGCGCATCCAAATGGGTGCCGTTATGGGTGATCAAATTTATCCGCTCAATACCCCAACCTTCACCGTCCGGCAGGTCTTCTTTGGCTAGGCCGGGAAAGAACTCAACGACGTCTTTGGCTGTATCCTGATGATTAAGGTACTTGATTTCCGGCCCATAACCGGGCGGGTCTGAGACCACATCATTTTCCAAATGCATGGAGATATCGACAAAGCGCCGCGCCATCGTTAGGTGCTCTACTTAATAGCTTGCGGATTGATCGGTGAGCCTGTGCCACGGGTGATCACTAAAGGTGGTGCACAGAGGAAAAACTCATAGACGCCGTCTTTGGCGCAATCCGCAACCAACTCACGGAGATACCAAATTTCGCCGTGGACGATGCCGATATAAGGTATGGTCACCCAGTGCCAGGGCTGGTTAGTGCCGTCGACTGTCTTGTTCGGCCGCACTTCGATACCCCAAGTATCCGAGCAAATTCCAGCAATCTCTTTTTCATGAATCCAATCGACCGTCTCAAAAGCCAGGCCCGGTGCATCGCCTCCGCCATAGCCACCCCACTCACCTTTATCGAGACAATCGGCCATTTGGCCGGTGTTGATGATGACAAAATCACCGCGACGCACTTCAGCACCTTGGGCCTTAGCCGTGCGGTTGAGATCATTGACCGTGATGCCGTAGCCATCAGCCAGACGAGCTTTCTTTTTGTAGCGCGCAACATCCAGCAGCACACCCCTTCCGACCATTTTATCAGCGAATTTTTCGATACTGTTTTTATGGGCACCGGTCGAGTCGACCAATGCGGCATCATAACCATTCCACATTTTATCGCCGGCAAAGACATGAGCCAGCGCATCCCATTGGCTGGCGGCCTGTGTCGGCAGATTAATAAAGTCATCAGCGTAACGTATGCCGACTGTCTTATCCTGACGGCCTTCTTTGGCGTCGGTGCCGGTTGCCATCATGTGATGCAATGGGTTCCAGCGCCCGCCGAAAAGCCCGTTTTGCGGACCTTTTTCATCTAAATTCAAACCGAGCCGGAAAACCTTGCCCTTTTTGATCAGTTTAGCAGCATCGACGATATCCTTCGGCTTGATGTAATTGAGCACACCCAATTCATCGTTCCTGCCCCACTTGCCCCAATTCGATAGTTGTTTGCCCTTGCGAATAACGTCGGCCTTGGTCAGGCCTTTTTTCTTTTTGCGGATATTTTTGCTGACAGGTGCTTTTTTCTTGGCAGGTTTTTTTGCCATTATAAATTCTCCCATGGATCAATCGATTGAAACTTTTTTCGCAGTTTATGTCAGCCTCATTTAACTGTCGAGACATAAAGAGCAATTGCTCACTATTCGGCACGTGCCTTGCCGTCGCTTGATTGTTGGTGTTTTATATTGCCGCAAATTTTAGAGGGGTAGACACGATATTATGACCGACTGGATGGACCGACCCCTAGCCGACATGGCTCAGGCTTTACACGATGGCAATGTAAACGAGGTAAAAATTGCTGAAACCGCCATTGCCCGCCATGATGCCTGGGATGATAAACTCACAGCTTATAAAACGTGGAACGCCGAGAACGCGCTTGATCAAGCCAAGGCGGCTGATCATGCCTTGAAATCAGGCATTAACCTTGGGTCATTAATTGGCATTATGATTCCGGTAAGGCTGGACAAAGCGGCTATGCCGGTTGGTCTGCTATTGCTGTCCCACCTTAATAACGACGACACTTTACTGGCAGTCGCCCTGGCGGTCAAAGCAGTTATCGGCACACCGGTGAAACGCTTGGGCAAACCTCCTCTCAGTGGTAGTCTTTAAAAAGTTAACAAAATTAAAGGTGCTAAAAATAGTATATGGCACCTTTCAAAAAATTAAGGAATCTAAATGTCGTTAAAAGTAGGAATTGTCGGGCTTGGCATTATGGGTGGATCATTCGCCAAAAACCTGCGGAAAGCCGGGTTCGAGGTTTGCGGGTTCGATATCGCCAGTGAACATGTTCAAGCGCTGGTCGGGCTCGGTGGTGTAGCCGCTTCGTCGCCGAAAGATGCTGCTGAGCAATCTGATGTGGTGATCACGTCACTGCCGAGCATACCAGCGTTTCATGCGGTGATGACCGGTAAGGACGGTCTCAAAGCAGCCGGTAAAGATGGCCTGATAGTTGTTGAGTGCTCAACTTTGCCGATTGAAGATAAACAAGCTGCCTATGATGCTCTCAATGAGGCCGGCACAATCCTGATGGATTGCCCAATCAGCGGCACCGGAGCCCAAGCCGTCACCAAAGACCTCTCGGTTTACGTCAGCGGTGAAGAGCCTGCGCACGAAAAATGCCAGCCGGTTTTCGACGGCTTTGCCAATCTCAATTTCTATGTTGGTGAGTTCGGCAATGGCAGCAAGATGAAATTCATCGCTAACCATCTGGTGCATATCCATAACATCGCCTCCGCCGAAGCGATGGTGCTCGGCATGAAGGCCGGACTTGATCCTAAAATGATCTACAACGTGATCAAAGCAGGCGCCGGCAACTCGCGCATTTTTGAATTGCGCGGGCCGATGATGGTTGCGGATAATTACGATGACGCAACGATGAAAATGGATATCTGGCAAAAGGATATGAACGTAATCGGAGAATTTGCCGCCAGCCTTGAATGCCCGATGCCAATGTTTACCGCCGGCATTGATATTTACCGCTCCGGCCTCGCCAAGGGGATGGACAAGCTTGATACCGCATCGGTCTGCCGGGTATTGGAACAGATGGCCGGGTTTGAAAGAAAGTAAAATGGAGACACCGCGCGAACGCCTGCCCTATTCTGCCATCATTGACCGGCCTAAGCTCACCCTACCTGATAGTGCCCGCATGGCGGTCTGGACGATCATGAATGTCGAGCATTGGGACAGCGCCAAGGCTCAGCCCCGCACTATTCTGCCGCCGCCAATGGGGCAACCCCTGCTGCCGGACGTGCCCAATTGGTCATGGCATGAATACGGCAACCGGGTCGGCTTCTGGCGCTTGAACGATATGTTCAAAAACTTTGGCGTGACGCCGACCTTGGCAATGAACGGCATGATTTTACAAACCTATCCCCGCATCGCCGAAACGGCCCTCGAAGGTGGCTGGGAGTTCATGGGGCACGGCTATATCCAGAAACCGATGCACAAGCTCGAAGACCAACGCGAACATATTCAAAGCACCGTCGAAGCGATCAAAGACTTTACCGGTAAAGGCCCGGTTGGCTGGGAAAGCCCAGGCCTGACAGAAACCATGGAGACGCTTGATTTGTTGTCCGAGTACGGCATTGAGTATGTCGCCGATTGGCCGCTCGATGACCAGCCGGTTGAGCTTAAAACCACCACCGGCAAACGAATGTTTTCGCTCCCCTATCCGGTTGAGACGAACGATATTATCATGATGGCGCTGCAGCAGCATTCGTCGGCAGAATTCGCCAAACGCTGCATTGATCATTTCGACCGGCTCTATGAAGACAGTGCCAACATCACCCGGATCATGGGGATCAGTATGCACACCTATATTTCCGGCGTGCCTCATCGTTCCAAATATGTCGAGCAGGTTTATGAACATATCACCAGTAAACCTGATGTCTTGATCTGGACCGGCGAGCAGGTGATGAACTGGTATAAAACACAGATTTAAATCAGGAGAAAAATAAATGGCTAATCTCGTTAACATGGTGCATGTGTCCTGCGACCCAGAAGTCAGGGAAAAATTACTTGATAAATTATGGATCAATGTCCACAACACCAGAGAGGAAGAACACTGCTACCAATTTGAAGTGTCGGTCTCGGGTGACGACCCCAATGCCTTTATTTTCTACGAAGTCTATAAAGATGAGGCCGCCCTCGCCTGGCACAAGGAACAGCAATACTTCCTCGATTACTTTGCCGTCGTCGAAAAATTCGGCGACAAGGTCAATCGCAGTTTCAAAACCTATTGGGTCGAAGATAATTAGTTAACAGTGTAATAAAGGTACCAGGTATCTTTATTATATCACTCGACCAGTTTGCGGTCGATACCGGCGGCAGTTTCGATCGCCTTGCATACAGCAGACGTATCGAGATGGCCCAAGCCTTGGGCAATTGCTGAATTAAACTTCTGCCACGCCGAAACATAGAGATCGATTGGCGCCTTCACTTCGGTGGCATAAGACGTGATAATGCTGGCGTCTTTCTGATAGACCGCGAACATGGTGCCGCCGCCTTCCCGGTAGTCGCTTTCTGACATCATTTTACCGCGGATATCGAACATTTTTGAAGCACCAGCACTTTCTTTAATCACCTCGTAAATGAGCTTAGGATCAAAGCCGGCTTTCTGACCAAGGGTAAAACATTCCGCAGCAGCGCAGTTGTGGACATGGACCAAATAATTAGCCAGAATTTTCATGCGGCTACCGTCACCCACTTCGCCGACATAAAAATTACTTGCGGTAAATCCTTCGAAAATCGATACACACTGTTCATAAGCCGCCTTGTCGCCACCGATGTGACAGGACGCCATGCCTTTGGCCAGCATTGGCGGTGTCGCGCTGATCGGCGCATCCAGCATATTCCTGCCAGCCGCCTTTAGTTTTTCCGCAACATCGATTTTCTGTTGAACGGTCAGCGTCGAGCATTCAATAACCACTTGTCCCGGCTTGTCACTCTTTGTAATCTCATCAGCCACCGCATTGACTGAACTGATGTAAGGCAGGGATGTTAAAAGGACATCCGCCTTTTCGGCCACTTCGGTGGTACTTTCAGCCGCCTCAAGGCCAAATTCATCCAGGGCTGAAATACGATCCGGATCAAGATCAAACCCAACAACTTTAAATTGTTTTTTCAATAAAAGTTCGGCAACGTTGCCGCCCATCGGGCCCAAACCAATAACACCAACCGTAATACTCATTTTACCCCTCCTGAAGTTTCCTGAAGTTTGATATTTTTGTTCATTGAACAATTAGTTCTGGGGGCATTCATAGCATTTGCGGGGCAGTGCGCAAGGCCTGTTATGCATCACATTTTTGTGGGTACTAAACGGTATTTTTAAAAACTATGCAGTATTCGCATACCTAAATCATAAAAATAACAGCAGTAATCGAGGATTTTTAAGCGTATATACCCCGTTATGGAAAACGGAACAGCGATACAGAGATTTTTGGCACGGTGGCGTTTTCTAACCCGTTCATTTTGGCGTCACACCACTCATTACCGCGGCCACTGATAACCTCGGTAGCGAGCGCGTTCGAATTTCAGGTAAAAATTCTTATTCGAACGATCTCTTTTAAAATGACAATTTAATATTTATTCGACCAGTTCGAACAAGCGATCCTCCAAACGAGCCCGGTGCTTGGCAACCATTGGTGTCACTGCTTCAGTGAAAGCTTGACGTTCATCATCGCTGAGCTCGACGATATTGTTCTCCGCTGGGTCGAGAGCGGCCATGACCTCATCGTCTTCGGCCTGGGCGAAGCCGAGCTGTGCTACCGTTGCGACATCAGCCGAGTCTCGCACGGCCTGTTGAATATCCGCCGGCCAAGACTCGAATATTCCATTATTGACCATCATCAGAACCATGCCGAAAAAATGGCCGGTCAATGTGATATGTCGGTGATAATGATAGATGCCGAAACGGTAGGTGTTGGTTAGCGGATTTTCTTGAGCATCAATTTCACCAGATTTTACTTTGGCGACGAGATCAGCAACATCAACAAAGGTCGGCTTAAATCCCAAGAGCCTAAAAAATTCCTGATGTACGTCTGAACTCATCGAGCGCATTTTGAGCTCTTCACAGTCGGCCGGCGTTCTAATCTCCCGCACCCCGTTGGTGAAGTGGCGAAAGCCGTTATCCCAAAAACCTAATATCCGCACCCCCATCTCGCTCAGAAATTTTTCCTTGAGCAAATCCCCCAGCTCACCATCAAGCGCGGCGTAAGCTTTCTCTCGGTTTTTGACAACAAAGGGCAGATCGAAGATCACCACTTCCGGCACCCGTTTGGCCATATAGCTCGAAGCAAAGTAACAC